>JBCCSG010000241.1:0-11216 GCA_039200565.1 Cyanobacteria bacterium P01_D01_bin.50
ATTCCAAACTTCTTCCTTCTTCCTTCTTCCTTCTTCCTTCGTTTAAACAAGATTTTGAAAGTGTTTTGGCAGATTCACGAAATGCTGTTGCGGATGCTCAAGGTGCGAAACAAGATGCTATTACAGCCAAGGAGGAAGTTTCTACCAATTTAGAGCAAGTTTTAACTGTTAAAGATGAGGTATTTACAGCCAAGGAAGAAGTTTCTACTAATTTAGAGCAAGTTGTAGCTGTTAAAGATGAGGTATTTACAGCCAAGGATGAGACTTTTCAAGCTAAGAATGAAGCTACAGAAGCCAAAGATTCTGCTTGGCAAGCTAAGAATGAAGCCTCAGAAGCCAAAGATTCTGCTTGGCAAGCTAAAAATGAAGCTACAGAAGCCAAAGATTCTGCTTGGCAAGCTAAAAATGAAGCTACAGAAGCCAAAGATTCTGCTTGGCAAGCTAAAGATGAAGCTTGGAAAGCCAAGGATGAATCTAAAGATGCCAAGGATAAAGCAGAAGAAGCTGAAGAGGAATCTAAAGATGCTAAAGATAAAGCTAAAGATGCCGAAGAGGAATCTAAGGATGCTAAAGATAAAGCTAAAGATGCAGAGTCTGAAGCTATAAAAGCTAGGGATGAAGCAAAGCAAGCTGCCGCACAAGTTGTCATATCTGTTGCACTAACGGCAATTAAAACCGCTGCAAAATAATCTCAACAAGAAAAAGCCAACACTTTAAAAGCTGTAGAGATGGCTGAAACTGCCGCTAAAGTTGCTCAAGACTTTGCACTGGAAGCCAAACAAGCCGCCGAAGCAACTGCGATCGCAGAAGCTGGTACTCAGGAAGCAGAAAATGCTAAAATCGCTGCCGAAGCTTCTCAAGTAGCGGCAGATGATGCATTAACTAAGGCATCATTTGCTAAAGATAAAGCTAAAGAAGTAGAAACACAAACACAAATTGTTATCGATAAGGCGACTGAAGCAGAAAATATCAGCAAAGCTGCACAAGAAAATCCAGAATCAGCAGTTACTAAAGCTGAAGAAATTAAACAAATTCAACAAGATGCTAAAAACGCTTTAGGAAAGGTAAAAGCTGCCGCACAAGAAACGAAAGAAGCAGCTTCAAAAGCCATCGAGCATCGAAATATTGCCGAAAAAACAGCCAAAGATGCAGCTCGACAAGAAAAGACTACCTCTCAAGAGGATGTTTACGATAAATACAACTGGGAAACTATTGCTCAATTATTTGATATCCCCGATTCAAATACAACAACCGAATCATCATCGGAAACTGACGAGAAAGAAGATTCATCCGATAACGATAAAACTCCTGGAGATGAAAATACAGATGAACTAAAAAAACTTGCCTCCGATGAAGAAAATGCTAATTGGTTGATACTGCAAGATTTATTCGATTTACCTGAAGAAATTAACGTTTAAACAGTCAATAAGTAATTATCAATCATCAGTAAATAATTATCTACTAATTCTCTGAGAAGGTTTACTAATTTAAAAAACATTACTAGAGGCAGTCAGAATGAAGAATGTAGAATTTAGAATTTAGAATTTAGAATTTAGAATGAAGCCCGTAGGGGAAAAACAATCTTCATCACCAATAACCTAAGTCTTATTATTTTTCCACTGCCGACTGCCTGACTTAGAAGTCAGAAGACGCAAAGCAAAGAAAAGAAAGAGAAGAGAGTGAGAAATAAAAATTAAGTTGTTGTGGATTAAAAATGTACAACAGCAAGTCAAAATTCAAAAGTCGGGCATTCAAAAGTAAAGAAAATTGGAACCATTACTATCTAATAGAATCAGATACAACTTAAATGCGTAGCAGCTTATCAACCATCAACTATCAACCATCAACCATCAACTAACCACTATCAACTATCAAAAATATTATGCTAGCAACAAATTCCAATCACGCCAGCCATCCAGCAGATAAAGTTTTAGAAATTAGCCCTCCGAAATTTGAAATAGATGATTATGCTCTCAGAGCTTTGGAGGAGACGGAAGAGTTTTATCAAAAGAAATATTCTGAATCGGAGCAGGGAAATCCCAAAGAATATCTTGTAAGAGAAGGATTATTGGGCAAAATCGCCGAGCTTTCACAACGGTTAAATAGTACTGGTGGAATCAAAGATGTAATTAGATTATTATTGTCAAACTCTACTATTTATGCCTGCTTAATTAAAAAAGCTCTAACAGAAGATAACGTCCAAGATGATGATTCCGCAGGGCTTTATAGTTCAGTAATGCGCTCTATTGAACAATTACCAAGAAGATATTTTTTAGCACAAGTTGTTAATAAAGTAATTAGTGCTAAAAGAGTCAGATTAAAAGAAAGTAGCAAACAGTGGCAGGGAATGGCACATCGTCAGGTACATGAAGATTACGCTCACTTACAAGATGCGATCGCCATTATCAAGAGTGAAGAAATTGTCAATCATTTCGGTGGCAGACGCAAGAGTATGTGGAATGTTATCGAGCAAGTCGCCAAGGAAGATTTAAGGATGAATATCCAAACAGCGGCTTTACGCTGAAATTTTCTAACGTGAATAGTCTATTATTACAAGGACGATCGCGTATTTTATATCATGGCGATCGCGATTTATCTTTTCCTTTAGAAGTTGAAACTCCTCGCTCTATCAAAAAGGGTTTTATACAATTACTGATTAAAAATCCGACGACATTAGAAGTATTAATTGAACGTCGATTCCCTGTAGATAATGTGACATTTGGAATTATAAATATAGTTCCCAAAATTACTGCAGAACAATTAAAAATACTGAAAAAAAATGAAGATTATTTAGTTTGCGCCACTTTGGTATGGCAAGGAAAATCTAAACAAACCAAAGCCAAAATCAAACTTGGCAGCAGCATGACGCAGTTAATAACTTTAATTGATGAATATTATTTTGATAGCATTCAAGGTACTGCGGAAGTAGTCTCCCTCAACAATGTTGATAAATTCCGCTCTTACTGGCACAAAGTTTGGCAAGGTAGTTTTTCTAAGTCTCTACGACGTATTACTTTTGACTGTAAATACTATTATATTTTAGAGCCGGAAAGAAATAATCATGCTCGCATGCAAACCCTTGTCAAAATAGATGAAACAAAAGGGAAACGTCAGACAGGTAAATTAAAAACTGGTTTAATTTGTAGCCCTTATATACTCAATCAACTTTTGGGGAATATTTCCAATTATTCACCGTTAGAATCAGCACAATTAACAGCCCTTTTATCCTCAGAATTTAAAGAATATTTTCATTACGCTGCTCGTACCCAAATAGAATTTAAAGGAGATATCGGGGATACAGTTGCTCTTTGGGTTTATCCAGAGATGAAAATACAAAATATTGTGCTGAAAAAAGCCGAGAAAATAAACGAAAATGGACATATTTTAGAGCTATCAGAAGAGATAGTTAACTTTCCCATGCCCGGAGTTGTTCACTTTATTGGTACGAGTACATAAAATCAACAATAACTGATAACTGAAAAAATGGAACCATTAGATAAACAAATTGATTTTATTCCAACGACACCAGAAGCAGAAATTTTTGTCGATAGCTTACAACAACCCTTTGCCGAGTTAATACATGATTTGGTAAATTACGGTATGCATATTGAAGATGAAAATTCAGGTTTAGCGATCGCAGTTGAAGATGTAAGCTTGGATATGCCAGTAGAAATTGGAGTCACGGTAGATGATGAGGGTAAAGTGACATTGCATGGCTCGCCACCGACTCAATTAACAGAAACAACCACCCTACCTGTATTTCACCAGATGAAACTAAAAGTGGTAAGAGATGATGAATAGTAAAGGTAATGAGTCATGGAATTTAGAATCTTTTTTAGATTCACTCATATTTGAATTAGACAGAGCGCAAGATACATTAGCTGTCAAAGGGTTAAACCGCAAACTAACTTATACGGTACAAGATTTATCTTTAGAATTACAAATATTTCCTGAATTTGATGGCGATACAGTACGTTTTAAAACAGCGAAACCAGGAGATTCAGGAGCATCAAAAGTATCATTTCAACTTGGTTCAATCCGCGACAATCAAATTCGCGAAGTCACCAGACAACCTTTGAGTACAGATGAAATTGCTTTAGAAGAAATTGATATTCCAGAGGAAAAACGCAAGCAATTACAAAAACTAGGAATCAAATCTGCCGAAGATTTACGACGCACTGTAGAAGAAAGAAAAGTAGATTTAAAAAAAGTGACTAAAAATAAAGTTGATTACAAAAATTTAGCAAATTTAATTAACCAATCTCGCCGCAAACAATTTGCTCCAAAAGTTTCTAAAGTCAGCGTTTCTCAAGCTCAAGGAGATACAGTTTTAACCCTGCAAGGTGAAAATCTGGCAATGGCAAGCTCTTTACAGGAATTCCCCGTAGCGTTACTCAATGATCAAACTGTCGAAATAGTAGAAGCTAACGCCAATCAATTACGTTTGCGGGTAAATAAAGACAATTTAAATCATTCCTTAAATAATCTCAAAATTGCTTTAGATCCTTATGCTATTGTCAGCATGAATATCCAAGGATAGTTAGGAGTTAGGAGTTAGGAGTTAAGAGTTAGGAGTTAGGAGTTAGGAGTTAGGAGTTAGGAGTTAGGAGTTAGGAGTTATACCATTTCTTTATAAAGATGCGCTTAATTTAGTCTACGGAGGTGGGCTTCGTAGCTATAGCTCCAGCTTTTAAGCCCAGAGCGATGAGCGCGCAGCCTCATACAGAATTGGTATTAGGAGTTATGAATTATGTTTTCCTCGAATTACAACCGACTTCTGGCTCTTGAGGAAGAATTACTCAAACAAAAGAAAGTTGTTAAATATAGTCAAAATAATCAATTTCAAACACAAATTCCAACAAAATTATTAAACAACGATAAATTATCTGAATCTCAACCAGATTTTTCATATAGTAATCAACTTTTAGCGCTTGAGCAAGAATTAATTTTACAACGACGAAACGCGAAACCCGAATATCAAATCAAAGAAAATAAAAAATATCAAAGGATTGCCAAAATGTTGAATTACGAACATTCTGCTAACAATAAAATTTTGGAATTACAACAAAGCCTCTCAAAAGTTAGTTCTAATAAACAAAAACGTCAAAAACGTAACCATAAAAAGTCTCGCAGCCAAAAAGCCCAGGCAATGACTTTTGATTATAATGAAGCGATCGAAATACAATATCAAGGTGATAGTTTTGCAGCTTCTTTAGACTATACAACCACCGATCAACCTGACTTCGATTTAGATAATGATATCTCAACTATTGAAGTTGAATCATTTGAAGTAGAAGAAAAGAATCATCAAACTCCAGAAAAAATAATTCCAGAAGTTTTACCACCAGCATCCCAAGAAGATACAGAATCATTTGAAGCCGAGATTCAAGCTATCCTCAGTGGTGCAAAAGTTTACGAGCCAAAACAACCTAAGAAAACTGATACATCTTCATTAAGTCAAACTAAAAATAATAATCAACAAACAAATACACCAAAATTACAACCTCCATCACCCCAACCACAAACAGAAAATCCTCACGCCATTTTTGATAAAATCGCTCAAAACATGGCTTATGCCAACTCCTTTGATTTAGGAACAATATCCTTAGAAAAACGTTTTGATGAATTTGATAGCCTATTAGATGCCCAAGAAAGTAAAGCTTTAACTCTTAAACCTTCACAATCAACAGAAGAAAATCATCTTGTAGAACTCAATTATGCTGATTTTGAACATGATTTAGCGTTGATGAATGAAACTATCCCGATTCATTCAATTCAATTAGGTAAACAGGTATTCAACAACTTTACCGCAAATCCAATTAAATTTTTAGGTAATAAAAAACTAAAAATTCAGACTATAAATCCCGATACAAGTAAATATACATCTCAAACAATTAACGTTGAAGTTCAGGAAAAAGATAATTCACCAGACTTAATTACAGAATCTATTGAACTGTACGAGTTGCCAAATAGTACCGCTACTCGTGATATATACTTAGTTGAAAACGTCGATAATTCCTATATATTTCAACCAACAGCAACAAATAAAGCTACTGAATTTAAAACATATTTTCTTCCCTGGAGTAGCGGAAAAGCTTATATGCTCGAATTAGCAGATAAAGCAGATTACTTTCTTACACCTAACCTAAATGGTTGTTGCTTAATGATTAACGGTACTCGACAAAACCCGGTTGTCATTCATGCTAATTATGATTCACCAAGACTAAACCTAGATATAGAAGGAATGTCTTTTGAAGAACAAATCGCAGCATATAGAAAACATCAATTAAAACAATATACCCGTTTTTACGGCAATATGGCACATCAGTTAATTGACGATAATATTTTTGATTCTAAAGCTGCTACATCAATTTTAGATCCAGAATTTTATTTAAGTCGTGCAGGCTTAGCTGGCGTTTTTGGAATCCGCAAAAATGGTGAATGGACTTTCTACTACAACCTAAATAAAGGTAATCAAAATATTACAGCAGAATTATGGCCAAATCTAGTACTGTAGTTCGCAGTCTATCCTCAACCCAACCTAAACTATAGGTAATCTGAAACGAGGCAAGGAGAGTAATTTAAAAGTTAATTATTAATTACTTATATAAACGGATTTGTTCTATGATATAATCTTCAATTTCTCGCTTATCTCTACTACTAGCATTCCGTTGATAGGTTCTTTTTGTTTCTTGAATAAACTTGCGTTTAGCACTCTGGGAAGCACCAGATTTAGTTCCTGACTTTTGCATTTCTTTTTGCAATTCTTCCCAGGTTTTTTCAGCCATTGCCTCTCCGACTTGCACTAAGACTTCTGGGAGCAATTTCTGTGCTTCTGTACGAAAATCCTCTTCAGTTTCAAGAGAATCAAAATCAACACTCTTAAGGTCGATTTCAATATCGTCAAATTTATTCATCCAAGATTTTCTCCAATTGTATTCCTATTCTTTGGGTAGATTATCTCTGTTCCGCATAACTTGTTGGCATATTATCACCATCCTACTGGTAAACCCAAATTTTCTAAAGTTTCGCGATCTTCTAAAAGTGGCTTAATGTCACTATCGACGTGTATGCGACCATTTGAAATTACCAAAGCACGTTGGGTAACTCTACTCAACCAATTTAGATCGTGGGAAGCGACTAATATTACTTTGACTGGTAAATTTAACAATACTTGAGCTAAATTACGCCGCCATGCCGGATCGAGTCCATTAGTTGGTTCGTCTAAAATTAATATATCAGGCTTTAAAGCTAAAATCGCAGCTAAGGCTGCAAGTCTTCTTTGCCCTCCAGAAAGCTCGTGTGCGGAGCGTTTGGCATAAGCTTCTAAACCAAAGTCAATTAACAATTGTCGTGCTATATCCATCGCTTCTGGTACAGGTACGCCGTAATTCAGGGGGCCAAAAGTAACGTCTTCTAAAATTGTAGGCATAAATAATTGGTCGTTCGCATCTTGAAAAGAAAATCCAATATAACGGCGTATTTCTGGTAAAGTTTTCGTTTCCAGTGGAATATCATTAATGATTATTTTGCCTTGTGTTGGTTGTTTTAAACCAATCAAATTTTCTAGTAATGTACTTTTTCCCGAACCAGTTGGCCCCATTAAAGCAACTCTTTCTCCTTCATTTATTCTGAAAGAAATATCATGCAATACTGGTTCTTGATTGACATAAGAATAAGCAATATTTTTAACTACAATAGCTGGATTTTGCATTGTTAATTGTTGGTATAGATAAAGTTAAATTGCACAATTAATATTTACATGTTGAAAGACGTTGCATTCGCAATCAGATGCGGATGTAGCAACGTCTCAACAAATAAATTTCTTACAAATACATCAACTAACTCAGAGCTAACTGGTAAGAAGCTACAGTCAAACTAATAGCTAAAATACCCATCACCATCACGGCAAAACGCTCTTTAATTCTGAGTGTCGAATCAACAGGTAGCATTCCGTTGTAACCGCGAGCTATCATTGCAGCGTAGACTCTTTCGGCACGATCGAGACTGCGGAGATACAAAGCACCAATCATAGAAGCATTGGCGTAGCGTACCCATCCAGCCACACCATTTAAACCGCGAAGTTTTGCACTGCGCTGCATCTGAGTTACTTCTCCCAACAATATTTCTAAATATTGTCCAGCTAATAACAAAGTTTCCTTTAAAGCCTTCGGGAGAGGTAAACCTTTAAGAGCAATACCAAAACTATGAGGCGGTAAAGTCAACAAAAAACTATTCATTGTTAACAAACACACTAAAGAACGAACTAACAAAAAACTAGCTCGCTCCCAACCTAAAGGTAAGGCTAGAAATGATAGGAATATTAGTTCTAAACCTAATAAACCTGTAAGTTTACGAATTGGTACGCGCAAGGAAACAGCCCAACAAAGCGCTATTATTCCATAACCACACAACCAATACCAAGCATTCAATTTAAGAAAAGCTGCCCCAATTACAATTATTAGAGACAGCTGCAACCTTAAAGTCAGAGAAAATTTACGCATTCTTTGGTTTCACTACTTGTGCAATACCCCATGCAACGCCAAAACAAACTATACTTCCCAAAATT
The DNA here is from genome assembly GCA_039200565.1 of Cyanobacteria bacterium P01_D01_bin.50. Taxonomy (GTDB): domain Bacteria; phylum Cyanobacteriota; class Cyanobacteriia; order Cyanobacteriales; family Nostocaceae; genus Rivularia. The sequence continues at coordinate 8,570 of JBCCSG010000241.1, forward strand.
CCAGCCATACTTGTACCGATACCCTCATTTTCGTTGAATGTATAGTCTGCAAAAGGCGTTGGTATTGAAATCCTTATTTGTTCAGCTAAGTCTATAAAACCCGTGTCTTCAGCCACCTTCTCCAATCCATCTGGCCAAGCCGAAGCAAACAATGATAGCAATCCTGCAATCAAAAGAATGCTGACGACAGGAACAACCCAACTGCGAATCTGCTCTTCATCATTCCCCGGTAATAAATCTGGCCTCGCTTTAACTAAATAAGCCAGCACTCCTCCGGTAATTAAACCTTCCCCAACACCAATCAAAATATGCACTCCTGCCATTGCCGGTAAAATTACCCCTAAATTGGCAGTACCCGAAATTGCTAACTGTAGCGCTGCACAAATCGCTGCTACTACTACGCTTATAGCTGCCGCAATTCCAGATGCTAAAGGTAAACGGCTTTTTGAACCTCCCATCAGTCGATGTAGAGTTTGGGTTAAACTCCAACCTACCCACACTCCAATGAATGCCAGATTAAAAATATTCGCACCCAAGGCAGTAATTCCACCATCTGCGAATAATACAGCCTGAATAATTAATACAGTCGCAATACACAAGGCTCCTGCCCAAGGACTACCTAATACTATTGCTGCTAAAGCTCCCCCTAATAAGTGGCCGCTTGTTCCACCCGCAACAGGGAAATTAATCATCTGCGCGGCAAAAATAAAGGCGGTAGTTAAACCTAAAATAGGAGCGCGACGAACACCAAAAGCATCTTTTGAACGGTTCAAAGCTACACCTAGTGCTGCCACACTCGCTACGCTAGTAGCCGCAGCTACAGGTACGGAAACAAATCCATCAGGAATATGCATAGTGAAGAGAAGTTTTACTTAGTCCTAGAAATTACGTAGATAATATGTGCACTTGCTTAATATGAAACATAATTTTTATTTTGAATACAATCCCCCAGGGGGGCATTTTATGTAGCTATAGGACATGTATTTTAGATTAATTTAATATCTGAAAATATACTTTGTTTGCAAATTGTAAATTTGTTGTATTTTACTCAATATTTTTGATATGTTTTAGATTTTTTATCTTTGAAAAGATGTTTTTATATAACTTGCAAATAATGAGTTGTTAATAATATGTGAACTCAGAATATCCTGAGTTTATTAATATACAAAAATAGCTTCAGTAACTTATGATAATTTTTTAGTTTTTTGACTTTTTTTTAGAATATTATCAAATTTAAGGTTAAAAAATCATAATTCTATAAGTAAGTCGGCACAAATAAATCAAGCTACATTACAGCTTGGGTAAATTACCCTCAAACCCTTATTACTATTGCAAGACAGCCGGCTTGCCGGCTTGCCTTATCCCAATTACTATTTTCAATGCCAACCTACTTATATTTTTTTTAAGTACCTAGGCACAAATAAAACGAACTATATAACGGAATGCAAATAGCCATCAAACCTTTGCGGTGAAGGCGGAATGTTTCGTTTCATTACCCTTCTCGAACACCTCCGTTTAAGGTTCCACTCGCTGCCGACATACCTTTATTTTTTAACGCCGATTTACTTATTTGGTGGTTTCTGTAATCAATAGCCTATCAGATACAACCAACGAAGAGTATTCAGCAGCGATAAACCCTAAAGGGCATGACGCTTCGCGTAATGCCAATGGTATAATTGTCGAAGACATTGAATATTAGGACTCTCGTGGCTTCATGCTTTGTGCTCAAGATTTGTACGAAGGAATTTCTACTTAAATCAAGAGTGCAGATCCAGAGGAACAACAAGCGATCGCAAGCAGCTATCGAAAGCAACACCTAATGTAATTCCTCCATCCGCACCAGCAAAAACACCAGAAGAAGTTAATAAACTGGTAAATACTATCGAAAAAAATTCTCAAAAAATCATCAAAAATTAAAGCACCATTACACAAAAATAGCGGTTAAAACTGATTGATTTGAGCAAGTATAAGTTTAAGAAGAGTTTAAAATTATTTACAACTGAGTAAAAGTTAGGAATATAAACAGAAATATTCTGGCAAGATAAACACAAGTTATAATTAGTACTTTTAACTTCCTATTTATCATTAGCATTTTCCTAACTATTAACTCAAAGAATCCCTAAGAATAAACCTCTTCGCGAATTATAGTCCGATGCAAGAACTTGACAGTAAAAAAACAATTGATCTATTAAACGCCATCATGGAATTTGAACTAGCGGGAGTAGTGCGCTATACCCATTATTCATTGATGGTGACTGGCCCTTATCGGATTCCAATTGTAGATTTTTTCAAAGCTCAAGCAAGCGAATCATTGCTTCATGCTCAGCAAGTAGGAGAAATTCTTACAGGTATGGATGGACATCCTAGCCTCAAAATTACGTCAATGGAAGAAACATACAAGCATAACGTTAAGGATATTTTAGAAGAAAGCTTGTCACACGAACAGAAGGCATTAAATCTGTATAAATCATTTTTAAATACAGTCACTGATGCTAGTATTTACTTAGAAGAATTCGCTCGTAATATGATTGGACAAGAAGAGATGCATAATCTCGAATTGAAAAAAATGTTACGCGATTTCAGTTAATTAAAAAGGCGGGCTATGCCCGCCCTTTTTGAGATGGGGAGATGGGGAGATGGGGAGAAT
>JBCCSG010000242.1:0-11165 GCA_039200565.1 Cyanobacteria bacterium P01_D01_bin.50
AAGGAGTAATAAGTAATGAGTAAGGAGTAAGGAGTAAGGAGTAAGGAGTAATAAGTAATGAGTAAGGAGTAAAAAGTAATGAGTAAGGAGTAAGGAGTAAGGAGTAAGGAGTAAAAAGTAATGAGTAAGGAGTAAGGAGTAAGGAGTAAGGAGTAAGGAGTAAGGAGTAATAAGTAATGAGTAAGGAGTAAGGAGTAAGGAGTAAGGAGTAATAAGTAATGAGTAAGGAGTAAAAAGTAATGAGTAAGGAGTAAGGAGTTATAAATTCAAACTTCTATTTATTAATCTTAATTGATAACTGCTCGCTGTTCACTGTTCGCTGCTCACTGTTGATATGATTGATTTCATCTACCGCTACCCAACTTTATATCCAGGTGTTTTAATAAAACGCTACAAGCGATTTTTTGCTGATGTAAAACTTGATTCTGGGGAAATTGTTACAGCCCATTGTCCGAATACTGGTCCGATGAAAGGGGTTTATATTCCCGGAAATCCTGTACAATTATCAAAAACAGATAATCCCAAACGTAAATTAGCTTACACTTGGGAAATGATTCAGTTGCATGATAACGACGAACCAATTTGGGTAGGTGTAAATACAGGTTTACCGAATAAAATTATTAAAATAGCCCTACAAAAATATATTTTTCCAGAATTAGGAAAATACGATGAAGTTAAAAGTGAAGTTGTTTACGGACAAGATAGAAAAAGTCGGATCGATTTCTGTTTACTGACTCAAAAAGAACTTGCGTTATCAAATCAACTTTCACTTATAGATAATTCTTTGAGTAAATCTTTACTAAAAAACGATAATCGTCCAATATATTTAGAAGTAAAAAATACAACTTGGACCGATAAAAGATTAGCCTTATTTCCCGATACCGAAACAACAAGAGGGCAAAAGCACCTGCGGGAATTAATGGCACTTTTGCCTCAAAGTCGTGGAGTAATGCTTTATTTTATCAACCGCAGCGATTGCACTCATTTTGCACCCGGTGACAACGCCGACCCCCTATATGGTAAATTATTACGGCAAGCTGTATCTATGGGATTAGAAGTATTACCTACTCGCTTTGAAACCACTCCCCAAGGAGTTCGTTATTTAGGGTTAGCTCAATTACAACTTTAATCAATTAGTTGATAGTAGCTAGGGATAAGGAGATGGGGAGATGGGGAGATGGGAAGATGGGGAGATGGGGAGATGGGGAGATGGGGAGATGGGGAGAGGGACTAGAAAATTTATAATTAATAACTCCTAACTCCTAACTCCTAACTTCTTACTTCTTACTTCTTACTTCTTACTTCTTACTCCTAACTCCTAACTCCTAACTCCTAACTCCTAACTACTCACTACTCACTAATAATTAAAAATAAAGACTATCCGCTTCTACCCCAGTTAATAAAGCTAAAGTTTGATCTTGATAGATAATCCAAGTGTCATTGATATTATTACCAACACCTTGAACAGTAGTAATATCTTGAATATTTAAACCATTAGATAATGATAAATAATCTTCACCTACGACAAAATCGGTAATAGTATCAATTCCTTGCCATAATTCTAAAATAAATTGATCGCCACCACCACCACCGGTTAAAGTATCGTTGCCAAAACCACCTTGAATAGTATTAGCATCAGCGTTACCTATAAGTACATCATCATAATTTGAACCAATGATATTTTCGATATTGCTCAGACTATCTTGAGGAGTATTTTGGTTAACAATCGCATCATACCAAATATCGGCTACTTTACTATAACCATTCATAGTGGGATGAACTCCATCTTCTAAATCATCAAATGTTAATCCGCTGAAAAGATCGACGAAAACAACATTTTTACCTTGTGCCACCTTACTATCAACAATACCCGGTATGTGGGAATTAAATTCTATTACCTGCTGCTGTTGTTTTTCTGTTCTACTAATTGGTGGAATAGAACTTACTAGCAACTGAGTATTTGGCAATTGATAGGTAATTTGATCGATCAGATTATTGAGACGACTCGGTGCTGTATCTATATTGTCATCTCGGAGTATGTCATTAGTACCGATGGTTAAAATCACCTTGTCGGGTTGAGCATCATACAACCAACCATTCACAGCACTAGCAATTTCAGCTATCTTCCACCCACTAAATCCAGCATTATCTCGATCGAAACCTTGTGGCCCCGTGGCGTGGGGCCCAACAAAATCCACATTGTGGTTATTATTCTCAAATAATTGCCATAAATCATCGCGGTAAGCGCCTAAATCCCAACTTCCCCAACCTTCTGTATTAGAATCACCCAAAGGCATTATTTTTAGTGGATCGCCCGAAGTTGTGGTAAATTTGTGAGTTACCTTACCATAATTCAAATCTGCAACAATGCCGGAATTAGCTGCACTGTAAGTGATAGTATCTATTCCGTTGCCGCCATAGAAAGAATTATTGCCAGTACCGCCATAAATTAAATTATTATTCATACTCTTAGAAGGGACTAACTCCAAATAGTTGATATTAAACAGACTCCCGAACATATCCAGGCGCATTTCATAACTACCTGCATCCAAAGAGAAAGTTTCAGAAGACTCGACATTTTGCCAATTCCACCAGCCACCAGTATTATCTAAATTAAAATTTGCCTGTTGTTGTCCAAGAGTTGCTTGAAAACTGTGATTTCCATCTACATCAGAAGCTACACGGGATATTAACCGATATTCTCCCGATATCGGAACAGTGAAATCATAAGTCAACCATTCTCCCGAATCAATCCAACCAACAGAATAGCCACCATCAACATCGTTACTATATTCAATGTCGATATCATCAAAGCGATATTTCCCACCACTGTTACCAAGGGTGTTGTCCATACCATTTTTATAATTTTCTACTTCAATACGAATTGAAGTCATATTTTTACCTGCGTTTTTTCTCTTTCTCTGGTTTTATAGCAAAATAACCGGAAATAGAGTAACTTTAGCATGAAAAAATCATTATAATGCGATTAACTATATTTTTTTCGCGAAAAGAAATTCTTTATTAGCAATATATACAGTAATGTTAAATATCATTTTTAGCTCCTTTTTTTTATATTCGCAAGAGTTATACTGTAAAAGGAGCAACAAAAAAATCCGGCGTTAAATAGGGATTGTAAATATATATATTTTATATCTTGCCTCAATATAGCCTGCACTTAACCGCCTCTAATCAAGTTCTGATTCATCTATACAGATTATTTAACTGCATTTTAATAAACTCTTAAACTCGTATTTTTCATCTTGGATTTTTGAGCTTCCTATTTCATCGCAAAAACTAAAAAATTCATCCCAATTTTTTTTCTCAGATAGAAAATAGATAAAATTTACACAACTCTTAATAACCCTAGTAGTTCGCCAAGATTACTTTGCAGGATAGATAAATGACGAGAAGAAAAAATTATTTTCTTCCCCCTCCTTACCCTCACCAAGGCGATATTGGTGTGGTGAAACTACATCGCGAAAATACCTGCTTGTAGCCTCATGCACTAACTTCGGAGTCCTAAGTCCTGTAAATTTATAAATGTGCTCTCTAAAATCTGAGAAAGCAAACTGAGATGAATTTTTATTTCCCGATGGCTTCCCTGAAAATTCAATTAAAATAGACAACTCGTTTTAGCTAATGTCATCATTTTTTAAGGTGATGCGATACTTTGACTAACAACAGACTTTGAATTAATTTTTATGTCTAGCGATACACATTATCGATTGTGCGCCTTCTGGTGAGTCAGGATTTATACCTGATAATTTCTGACTTAATCTCAATCTCCAAGAACTCCGACCATTGTTACCTTCAAGTACCTCACGACCTAAATTGTGATTGTGAGGATACAATTTCACCTCAAAACCTAATGGTTCGAGAGCCTCATAGTAAACTTCTGGAGTGATACCGTCCCCTGGTCCTTGGTTATGAACCTCTGTTTTCCAGCGTGCGTGTCTTTCCTCATAAGAAATAAAATGCTTACTTCCAAGCAGACGATACAAAGGGAATCGAATATCTCGTAGAAATAAACCCATCCCTTTAAAATTCCAAGCAGTAAGCTGGGTATCTTGATCCGTGAATAATAATCCGCCAGGACGCACTAAACGCGCTGCTTCTTTCAAAATCCTACTCATATCATCGCAGTGATGAACAGTAGCATTTGCAACTACAATATCAGCGAATCCATCTACGAATGGGAGGTGATGAGCATCAGCCAAAATTGGTGTATAGCCAACTTCGCGAGCCATCTGCAGAGCACCAGGTGAAACATCAACCCCAATTAACAATTTAGGCGAACCACCCACAGTTGCATAGACATTACCAGGACCACAACCGATATCAACTACTATCTTGTCATCCCAACTACCCATTACTGCATTCCAGCGATCCTCAAAAGCTTCGCTACGATGACTATCTTCAAAATACTCTTTACCCCACTTGGGATGTCCGAAAAAGTAACTATTAGCATGCATACCCTTTGTAAAAACTGGGATTGGACAGCTTGGAATTTCCTCTATTCGCCAATCTACAATTGCATTGGAAGCTAGATAAGGTTTCAACCGCGAATATGCAGAATCTTCCATTCTTTCTCCTTGGGTATTATTTCTCATAAGTTATGTAGCATCAAGACTACGTATGCTTATGTTATCAATATTTACATGTTTATTTGGTATGATTCCGGTAAGGTTACAAAAATAAATTATAAAGTTATTTTTATTTGCCAAGATAACAAGTTTAAAAGTAGCAAATAGAGTTTTTATATAAAGCAATTTTTTATCTATGAAGGTTTTAGGTAAAAACTATGCTGTTATATAAATTGTTAGTATTATCGTCAATAAGTTAATATTTTCGAGTAAATATTCCTACTTTAAAAACATATTATTGGGTTGAAATTGTCAGAAATTTCCAGAAAGAAATAGAAATTATATATTGATAACTCCTCCCATCTCCCCATCTCCCCATCCCCCCCATCCCTACCGCCTGCGACAATTTTTTGATAACATCAATAAACCCCACTCTTAACAAACCGATTGAAGTGTCAGTAACTCAGGGCTAAAGTCTCTGAGCTTGTAAGAACCGGATCTTACCCGTCTGACTAGCCCACGAGCCATTAAACGGTAAAGACGCGCCCTAACTTCCCCAGTTCGGATTATCTCTAAAACTGTTCGGTCAGTTGCGCCGAAGTTAGGGCATCTTATTAATGGTGGGCGAGGGGATTCAAACAGTTTTGCTGGTTCCTGGGATTATATCCATAAAAAAACCAGTATTTTAAGTATACGGCAAATAAATTTGCTTATGTCGTTTACCTCTCAGGGCAGTTTAGCCGCTGAGTTTCCCACTTACCGCGTATTTCCTATGAGCAAAGGCACATTATTTGATAAAGTTTGGGATTTACATACAGTTGGTATGCTAGCTTCCGGACAAACACAACTGTTTATTGGACTGCATCTAATTCATGAAGTAACTAGTCCTCAAGCCTTTGCGATGTTAAGGGAACGGGGATTGAAGGTAATGTTTCCTCAACGTACAGTGGCGACAGTTGACCATATCGTACCAACCGACAATCAAGCGCGTCCTTTTGTCGATATTTTGGCAGAGGAGATGATGCAGGCGTTGGAAACCAATTGTAAAGATAATGGCATCACTTTTTATAATATTGGTACCGGAAATCAAGGTATCGTTCATGTAATTGCGCCAGAGCAAGGATTGACTCAGCCGGGAATGACTATTGCTTGTGGAGATAGTCACACTTCAACTCACGGCGCTTTTGGTGCGATCGCCTTCGGGATTGGTACTTCTCAAGTGCGGGATGTGTTGGCTTCGCAAACTTTAGCGTTATCTAAATTAAAGGTTCGCAAAATTGAAGTTAACGGTACTTTGAAACCCGGTGTTTACGCGAAAGATGTGGTATTACATATTATCCGCACTCTCGGCGTTAAAGGTGGTGTAGGATATGCTTATGAATTTGCAGGTACCACCTTTGAGCAAATGACTATGGAAGAACGAATGACCGTGTGTAATATGTCCATCGAAGGTGGTGCGAGATGCGGTTACGTGAATCCGGATAAAGTAACTTATGAATACCTCCAAGGTAAAGACTTTGCGCCGAAAGGTGAAGATTGGAATAAAGCCGTAGCTTGGTGGGAATCTATCCGTAGTGATGCTGATGCCAAATATGATGATGTAGTAGTATTTGATGCTGTAGATATACCTCCTACAGTTACCTGGGGAATCACTCCCGGACAAGGTATCGGAGTAAATCAAACCGTTCCATTGCCAGAAGAATTACCAAACGATGACCGTTTTATTGCCGAAGAAGCTTACCATTACATGGATTTAGCACCCGGTAATCCCATCAAGGGTACTAAAATAGATGTTTGCTTTATCGGTAGCTGTACCAATGGTAGAATTAGTGACTTACGAGAAGCCGCAAAAATTGCCAAAGGAAATCATGTTGCAGTTGGTGTGAAAGCATTTGTGGTTCCCGGTTCCGAAAGAGTGAAAAAACAAGCGGAAGCCGAAGGTTTAGATCAAATCTTTGAGCAAGCTGGATTTGAGTGGCGAGAACCCGGATGTTCCATGTGTTTGGCAATGAACCCCGATAAATTGCAGGGAAAACAAATAAGTGCTTCTTCCTCCAACCGTAATTTTAAAGGAAGACAAGGTTCCTCCACCGGACGTACTTTATTAATGAGTCCCGCCATGGTTGCTGCTGCTGCTATTAAAGGTACTGTTGCAGATGTGCGCGAATTAGTTAGTTGATAGTTGTTGGTGGCTCACGGAGTTAGGAGTTAGGAGTTAGGAGTTAGGAGTTAGGAGTTGGAAGTAAAAAGCAAAAATTATCTACCCCACGCCACTTGCTACAACCGAGGGTACCTCGGCAACGCAGTGGCTCCTCTCCCCATGCCCAATGCCCAATTCCCAATTCCCAATTCCCAATTCCCAATTCCTAATGCCCAATGCCCAATTCCCAATTCCCAATTCCCAATTCCCAATTCCCAATTCCTAATGCCCAATTCCCAAAAATATTATGAGTGAAGTTAAAACAGTTTCTGGAAACGGTATTCCTTTAATAGGAAATGACATCGATACAGATCGAATTATCCCAGCGCGGTTTCTGCGTTGCGTTACCTTTGATGGTTTGGGAGAACATGCTTTTGAAGACGATCGCAAAGGACTTGATGGTAAACATCCTTTCGACCAACCGCAGTATAAAAATGCAATTGTATTAGTAGTAAACCGCAACTTTGGCTGTGGCTCTTCCAGAGAACATGCTCCTCAAGCTCTTGCTAAATGGGGAATTAAAGCTTTAGTTGGTGAAAGCTTTGCTGAAATTTTCTTCGGTAATTGCGTAGCGATGGGTGTCCCTTGCGTGACTGCTGATCCTGCTACTGTTAATAAATTGCAAGAGATTTTAACAGATGATCCTCAAGCAAGTATCTCTATAGATGTAGAAGCAATGAAAGTGCAATGTGGTGATTTTTCCGTAGCCGTGGAAATGCCTGGAGGTGCGAAAAATATGTTTATTTCCGGTACTTGGGATGCTTGCGGACAATTGGTAGGTAATACAGAAAAAATTAAGGTGGCTGCGGCGAAGTTACCTTATGTGAGTTGGAGTCATTAGCTCTTGGTTAGGGGATGATTTATTTTAGCCATGGTGCAGTTTGTGGAATAATGCATCATGGTTGATTATTTTCCGATAATTGAAATTTCGCCAGATGCTCCTGGTGAAGATGAACAAATGGAAAAGAGAAGTTTTGGTTTCATTTGATTTTACGCCATGCAGAATGTATACGTAATCTGCCAGGTATAAGTTCAATCAAACCCTTATTTTTTAATCTATAAAATATATTTTTCATAGTATCACTTGATTCTATACCTGTAATTTCTCTTCCTTTCCTATTAGTGATTTCTTCGTTTTCTGCTAAATATTCCATGACTAATTTTTCGTATTTTGGATATAAATCGTATATATTAAGTTCATTTTCTTCTTGTTCATTTTCATTTGCGTGATAAAATATTCTGAGAGGTTAATTTTTACTAAATTATCCTCTAGTACCAAAAACTTCCAGTTGGTACCTGTCGAAACGACACCATAAATAGAGAGCTTCTCAAAGCCCCTACGGTAGTTGAAGATTTGAGCAGCAAATGTCTGGGCTGCGCATTGCCCTAGACCAATACGGATATCATTATCTTTAGCTTCTACCGAAACCGCGCACAGTGCCCCTAGTTTCTAACTATGGGAGCAAGGGCTGCGGGAATTTATTCCCCGTAATTACTAAAAAGCAGTTGACGATTTTTAGGTTATTGTGTATAATTTGGGAAGGAGGTGATTCAAAGTGTTTAATCTGACTTACGAGTTCAAGCTAAAACCAAATAAGAACCAAATAAGTCTGTTTGAAGAATGGTTAGAGACTCATCGTAGAGTTTACAATCATGCTTTGGCTGAACGTAAGGACTGGTACAAATCCAGGTCATGTCAGATTAAAGCTTGCGACCTTCGTAGTTGTTACATCATTCCTGCTGACGCATCTCGTCCAACATTTGCAAGTCAATGTAAATCTTTAACTGCTGCACGTAAAAATAATAAATATCTGAACAAGATAAATGCTCAATCTTTACAGCAGACATTGAGACGACTTGAAAAAGCTTTTGTGAGTATGTGGGAACAAAATCACGGGTTCCCAAGATTTAAGAAAGTTGGTCGAATGAGGTCTTTTTCTTTTCCTCAGTTAGGTAAGAATCCATTACAGAATGGGTATATTAAACTGCCAGTAATAGGGAAAGTGAAATTAAGACAATCTCGTCCAATACCTGATGGTGGTGTTTTAAAGCAAGCCCGTCTTGTAAAGCGTGTTTCTGGGTGGTTCATAATGTTAACCGTCCAGTGGAATGTAAACCCACCACAACCAATGCCACACGGTGAAGGATTAGGAATTGATGTAGGTCTAACGTCAATGGTTGCGACTTCTAACGGTCTTTTAATCAAGCGTCCGAGGTTTTTTGTTGACGCAGAACGCAAGCTGAAATTGCTGCAACAACGTGTTAGTAGAAAACGCTTTGGCTCGAATAATTGGTTGAAAGCTCAGAAGAAAGTTGCAAGGTTACATGTATACGTTGCTAATTGCCGCAAAGACTGGCATAGAAAGTTATCACATAGATTGTGTGATGATGTCGGGATGATATTTGGGGAAGATTTAAATCTAGTTGGTTTATCTAGAGGAATGCTAGGTAAGCATTGTTTAGATGCAGGGTTTGGTCAATTTTTTAACATTTTAGAACAGACCTGTTTTAAACGTGATGTTTACTTCCAGAAAGTGGATGCTCGAAAAACTTCTCAAATATGCCCTAATTGCCAGCATGAAACAGGCAAGAAAACATTAGCTGAACGTGTTCATAAATGTGATAATTGCGGCTATGAAACTGATAGAGATGTTGCAGCCGCTCAAGTAGTTCTGATTAGAGGACTTGCAGCCGTAGGGCATACGGTCAAGATGCTTAGTGAGGGTAAACGCATTGGTGTCCCTGTGAACTAAGAATCCCCCAGCCTTCAGGCGTGGGGAGTGTCAACAATGTTAAAACCGGAGCAGTTATCAATGATTGATTGCTCGATGCACTTAAAAGGAAATCACAAGCACCGGTTAAACTCTTGGATTCATCAACATTAAAGGTATTACCGGAAAAATAACCAATTTTATTCTCAAAGTTTCTTCTTACTTCCAATAAAATCGGTGTAATAATTAACTCGGAGCGGGCTTTTTTGGTACTGATACTAGATGCTAAATCCAAGGTTTCATCTAAAGTTTCTTTTAAACGTTGAGAAGCTTCAATAGATTCAACATTAGCAAATAAATGAGGAATATCCTCAACTGTTAATTCTAATTGAGTAACAGCTTGATCGATTGTTTTAAAATCACTGTATGACATAATTTTATGATAACAGACGGGATAAATGGAGAGTAGTGATAGTGAAAATAAGAACAAGTATAAATATAATAATAAATTACTTATTTTAGATATTACTCGATCGCATCATATGAATGATAAAAAAAAGAAGACCAATCTTAAAAAATCGGTCTTCTTATTCTTCTTATAATTATCCTCAAGATTAACTCAAAGGATTAACAATCAGACACATTGAAGATTAAATTGATACGTTCTGCTACGGGAGTGCCAGGATGCATGCCGAGGGTGTACAACGATGACCAAGTTTTTGCACCTACAATTCCATCTGCTGTCAAACCCTGGGATTGTTGGAATTTAATGGCTGCTTCTTTGGTTTTTGCTCCAAAAACACCATCCACAGTTAGGGTGCCATGTTGTTGATTGTATATCTCTTGAAACTCTTTTACTACCTCACCTGTAGAACCCTCTTTGATGACGGGTTTTTGTGCTGCCCGAGCTTCAATATCAAGGGCGATCGCAGTCTCTTCCATAACGATACCATCTTCAATTAAACCGTAAGCTGCTTGAAATTTGAGTACTGCTTCCTTGGTTTTAGGGCCAAAAATACCATCAATTGGCTCTGGATATAATTTTAAAGTCTGTAAAAAATATTGAACCATATTAACGTTTTGGTTATTAGCACCTTCTTGCAGAGGAAGGGGATATAAAGCAGCAGTCATAAAATTCTCCTGAGTAATAGTCTGTTATTAATTTTTTGCTCCTAAAATAAAATTATACTAACTCATCTAAACTATTCATTAAAACAATCTAAAGGAAAGATGTATAATTTTTCATCCCTATGCTGAAGTGGCAATTCGGCGTATCATCAAAATTTTACTTGCGTAACATATCTACACAAAAACTTTCCTCACAAAGCAATTTTCACAACTACCACAACGGTGCTCACCTCTCCTCATCCTCTTTACTCTGCTTACCTCTAGCTTGAAAAGTTACTCATGGGGGAGACCACGCACGCCACTTGCTACAACGGAGGGGACCTCCGTGCACGCCGCAGTGGCTCCCCAAGACCGCACTTTATGTCCTGACGGACACGCTGCGCTAACGCTGCGCTTACCTCTGCGTGACGAGGCTGTAAAAAAAAATTATTCCCACACCAACATTGCATAACTTGTATTCACTCACCCCTACATCTCAATAGCAGGTGAAAATCACATTTTGTATTTTTTATTGTTCTAAGTTCTCTTTATTACTGTTGAGGC
>JBCCSG010000243.1:0-11160 GCA_039200565.1 Cyanobacteria bacterium P01_D01_bin.50
TCTGTATTGCGAATATTTGACTCTTTTGGAAATGAAGTCGCTTTCAATGATGATGATGGATTTACCACAGATTCATTTATTGATTTTACGGCTTCATTTTCTGACTTTTACTATGTAGGTGTTAGCAGTTTCTCTAACTTTGGCTACGATCCTTTTATTGAAGGTAGTGGTTTCGGTAGTAGTAGTGGTGAGTACGATATTTTCATTGATGTCTCCTCTGAACCCAACGACACTATTTTTGAAGCAACCAACAGTGGATTGTTTGGTGGGGGTAGTTACTTTGAAACAGGTTCTATCGGCGACAACGCCTATGTGAATGCAACAGATGATGTGGATTTGATTGAATTATTCCTCGATGCAGGCAATCGAGTCACAGTTGATATTGACGCTTCAGAATTTGGTTCTGAACTTGATTCTGTATTGCGAATATTTGACTCTTTTGGAAATGAAGTTGCTTTCAATGATGATGATGGGTTTACCACAGATTCATTTATTGATTTTACGGCTTCATTTTCTGACTTTTACTATGTAGGTGTTAGCAGTTTCGGTAACGATAATTACGACAGCTTTATTCAAGGTAGTGGTAGCGGTTTTACTACTGGTGAGTACGATGTTTTCATTGATGTTACTCCCGTTGTGCTCTAAGATTTCCTATAGAAATTTATCACTCACTCCCTAAAGATATTGAAAAGTGGTGAGCCAGCGCGTTGCGGAATACGCTTATCCAACGCCAGCTGCACATTAGCTTATCAGCTTGGGGCTTTAAACCCCAAGCATTAATTCAGGAAACTCCTTCCAACACCATTCGCGGAATCAATAATTCCTCTTTCAATTCACCAATTCCTAAAAAACGCCTCTCCTCATCGTAAACTCTTGATATTTCCGACACCTGCTTATCTACGGGAATTTTCTGACCCTGACACCATCTACGCGCCTCTGTTGCAGCTAAAATTATCTCAGAAAAATGTTGTAAAGGCACATCAGCAGCCATCGGTTGAAACTCTGTGGCTGCTAACTTTGTTTCCAACTGTGTAAAACCACTACTTGCCGTAGGTTGCAAAGCCGCGAGAGTTCTCCCCGTTTCTAAGAGCGCACCCAAATCGCGAGCTAGAGCCCTAATATAAGTTCCTCCACCGCAGACTATATTTACATCTAATTCAGGAAACTCTTGTTCTCGCCAATCTAAAATATCTATACTAAATACTTTTACATTCCGTACATTTGCTTCAATTTTCTCACCTTTGCGTGCGAAATCGTCAAAAATCAAAAATTTTTCTTTTTCTAAATATTTTTCTGTTGTTTGATTAGGTACAATATTTTGTGGAAATAGAAAAAACGAAATAATTTATCAAGAAGCGAGTGGAAGCAATGTGACTACCATATTTTCGCTTAAAAAGATTAAAAACTTAATACCATAGGGATTTTGAATATTGAATTCCCCAAGCATTACTAGCTTCCGGTAATGCAATATCTGCTTGTGATTTTTGTTTCGTATCCTATTAACTCAAATTATTTGGATAAATTTACTCATGGAAATTTCAACTTCATTGGATTCTATTTTGTTCGATCCGAATGCAGAACCGATTTCAAAACCGATTTCAGAACCGATTTCACTACCTACTCCACTACCTACTCCAAAACCGTTTCCATTCCCTAATCCAAAACCGTTTCCAGAACCGATTCCACTACCTACTCCAATACCTATTCCATCACCTGCTTTTCAATCCTTTAATCCAAAAGATAACCCACTGAGATTAGTCAGGACGATTGTCACCGATTCCAAAATCAAAATCGATCAATCTTCTGCAAAGTTTACTGGTGGTAATGGTCAGACTTCATTCTACAACGGTAGTTTATCTGCTTTAGAGATTGATTCAGGTATCCTGCTCACTTCTGGTGATGGAACCCCACCACAGAGAAACACCCAAAGAAATTTTAGTGTCTCTGTAGGGGGTAATGGTGATAAGGACTTGGATAGAGTCGCTAAAAGCGCTTTTAAGGGAGCTGGTGAAACATTCGATGCAAATCTGTTGGAGTTCAGTTTCAATATCAACGACTCTAATGTTAAATCAGTAACCTTTGACCTAGTCTTTGGCTCGGACGAATTTCCTGAATTTTCTAATACCAGTTTCGTCGATGTAGCTGGCGTGTTCGTCAATGGTAAAAATTATGCCTTGTTCAATAGCGATCCATTACAGCCCCTTAGCATTATCAATAACAACCTAAACCTAGGTAACTTCAAAGACAATAAAAACAGCAGATTACCAATAGAATACGATGGTGTCAGTGGTGTTTTGAAAATTGTTGCTCCGGTTAAACAGGGTAAAAATACAGTTAAATTTGGTACTGCTGATACAGGGGATCGAATCTACGATTCTGGTTTATTCATTTCCAATTTGTCAACTACTCGCCTACAAGGTGATGAAATTGGTGGACTTTTTGCCAATAAATCTGGTGGTGAAGGTAATGATTCATTAACTGGCTCGGAAATCAACGAGTTCATCGATGCTGGAGGTGGGAATGATATCATTGATGTAGGATCGGGTAATAATTTTGTTGATGCCGGTACGGGTGACGATATCATCTTCGGTGGCAAAGGTAATAATCAAATCGATGGTGGTGATGGTACAGACACTGTTGTCTTCTCTGGTAATAAGGATGACTTCAATCTAGAAAAAATTGGTGATGCAATTGCATTTTCATCAGGTGCTAGCAGTGCTGCTGACAGTGCTAAAATCAGCGGTGTTGAGTTTTTATCTTTTGACGATGTTACTATCAGTACTAGCGATCTTCAACCTGTTTCACTCC
The DNA here is from genome assembly GCA_039200565.1 of Cyanobacteria bacterium P01_D01_bin.50. Lineage (GTDB taxonomy): Bacteria > Cyanobacteriota > Cyanobacteriia > Cyanobacteriales > Nostocaceae > Rivularia. The sequence continues at coordinate 2,809 of JBCCSG010000243.1, forward strand.
CGGAAAATGCAGCAGATGCGATCGTAAATAAAGGATAGATATAGCAAATCAATTTGTTTATCAGCTTGGGGCTTTAAACCCCAAGCATTGATTCAGGAAACCCCTTCCAACACCATTCGCGGAATCAATAATTCCTCTTTCAATTCACCAATTCCTAAAAAACGCCTCTCCTCATCGTAAACTCTTGATATTTCTGACACCTGCTTATCTACGGGAATTTTCTGACCCTGACACCATCTACGTGCCTCTGTGGCAGCTAAAATTATCTCAGAAAGATGCTGTAAAGGCAGATCAGCAGCTATCGGTTGAAACTCTGTGGCTGCTAATTTTGTTTCCAACTGTGTAAAATTTTGACTGTCTGCTAAATTAAAACCACTACTTGCCGTACGTTGCAGAGCCGCGAGAGTTCCCCCCGTTTCTAAGAGCGCACCCAAATCGCGAGCTAGAGCCCTAATATAAGTTCCTCCACCGCAGACTATATTTACATCTAATTCGGGAAAAGTACCCTCTCGCCAATCTAAAATATCTATACTAAATACTTCCACATGCCGCACTGGTGCTTCAACTTTTTCACCTTTGCGTGCCAAATCGTAAAGTCGTTTTCCACCAACTTGAATAGCGCTGTAACTCGGCGGAATTTGCTCAATTTTACCTTGAAACTGCGTCAGTGCCGTTTCTACAGTTGTCAAATTCAACCCAGTTACAGACTGTTGAAGAATAACCTCCCCTTGTAAATCATCAGTTGTAGTTTGCACCCCCAACCGAATCGTAGCTTTATAAGCCTTATCAGAAGGGAGATACTGTAACAAACGAGTTGCTTTACCAATGGCGATCGGTAAAACACCCGTGGCGGCTGGATCTAAAGTACCCGCGTGTCCGATTCGTTTGATACGCAAGAGTTTGCGGGTTTTCGCCACGCAATCGTGAGAAGTCCAATCAAAAGGTTTGTCGAGATTTAAGAAACCAAACAAATTAGTTGATAGTGGTTAGTGGTTAGTTGCTAGTTGTCAATTTCAATTTATCAGTATTCATTATATCTGTACATACACTAATAAATCGCCACTCACTATTCACTACTTACCCTTCACTTTTCACCACCCGTGCAATTTCGTTAGTAGTTAAATTCTGAATCAGACTTAAATTCATCGACTTTGTAGAGATAGTTTTTGCGTAAGCAGCCGTGAGATAAGACTTGTACTGGGACTTTCCGGATACATGGGCTTGAAAGAAAGGTAAGCTAAAAACTTTCATGTAGCTTTGGGCTTGCTTTGGATTGTCTCCAACTAATTCCGAGGGTAATCCAATCTGTTCGGAACTACCTTTTCCATCGCCAATAGTAGAAAAGTGAGTTGCACTCTCCATCTGTACTAAATACTTTTGAGATTGATTTATCCAAGAAAAAGGCAGAATTTGTTCGTATAAAGCTGGTGCAACGGTATCTTCGCTGCTAGTAACCATCATCACTGGAGTTTTGATTTCACCCAAGCCGGTTTTTCCAAAAATACTGCTGGTAATCGGGTTCACCGCGATTACAGCTTTAACTCTTTCATCGTATAAATTGTAAGTTACTGGTTTATTTACTTGCAATTCCTGCACTCGGCATTGCAACAATAGAGACATATTCCAGGTTTCTTTTAAAGACTCTAGGTTACAGTCTTTTTCTATTTTCTCTAAGTTAACTTTTGCTCCGGCTAAAGCTAAAGCTGTATAACCACCCAAAGACTGTCCAAATACTCCGACTTGCTGTAAATCCAGACGTTTCTGAAAGCGAGAATCCTTATTGTTAAGTTTTTCCAATTCATCGAGAACAAACTTAACATCCAATGGACGATTAATAAATTCTTCCGCTTGTGCGATTTCCGAGGTGCCTCCATTCAACAAGGCTTTTACTTTTTTGGTGTCGCTACCAGGATGGTTGGGAACAACGACAGCAAACCCATGTGTTGCTAAACGATCGGCTAAATAGCGAAAATTGCTACTGTCAGTTCCTATACCGTGAGAAATGACGATCACAGGTACATTATCGCGAATGTTGGGAAGATAAATGTCAGTTGAGAGCAACCTTCTCCGTGCAACATCAAAAAACTTCATGCTGTGCTTTGTAGCAATAAACTTTCCTCTACGATTTAATGTAGGTAACTCAGTAACTGCTGTTTGAATATTTGCAGCTTCCGTATCAGACTTAGCAGAAACGACTGCAACAGCCTTATTAGTTTCGTTTACCAGTGTTTCTAATTGATTTGCTATTTCTAAAGTATGCCCTAAATCTACATGAAAGTTCGAGTCGGGAAATTTCCGCAATATATTTAATAACGTTAAGCCTCCGGGTTCACCAGCAGCTAAAATTAAAGCCGAGCGTAAAGCATGAAATCCCGACATACTTTGACGCGAGTCGGTTTTAATTACTTCTGCCAACCGTCGCAACATAAATTCACCTTGCGAGGTATACAGAAACTGCGAAACTGCGACAGGATGGACTTTTATCTGACTTGTCAAAACTTGCCGCAATTCATTTATTTGCTCGGGTTTTAAATAGTGCGAATACAGTGCTAAATTTCCGCTAACTTCGCCATCGAGGGCAAATTTTTCCAAAGCAGTTATAGAAATAGAACGTTGAAAAGCCGAATAAGATGCATAAATTTGCTCCGCAGTCTGAGCATAATTACTGATACCAAAAACAGATACCAATACAGATAGAACCAGTAACGACCAAGATTTTCTTAGGTTACCAGTCCATTTACCAAACAAGCTGTTCATCACTCGTGCTTTGCCAAAAAAAATGTGCTTTAACTATGCAGAAAGTTTGGTAGCTCAGACACCCTGGATGGTATTAAATATTATTTACCGTACTAAATAATGTATTGATTTGATTTTGAAGATACTTAGGTAGAATGCTGTTTTACATTTCAACCGTATTTACAAGTAAGTTAAATTACTTACTAACAAATAGATCGAGACTATTTCTTAATGTTCACCATGTCATAATAGCAGATAAAACAAACATCTGCTTCCGTACATCAAGTTAAACTTTAAAGATGCAATAAATTTGATTTTAATTACCCGTAGAAGCACCGAAAAAAATCTAAACTTATTATCTTTTCCCTAATGCAATAGCCGTAGAACCACATACAACTAGAATCGCTCCGATTATTCCTAACAACGTAAAATGTTCAGTAGCTATTAAATTTGGAGATATTTCTGATACAAGCCAGCTAGATAATAATGTTACAATAGGAGCTAAAGCTAATACTGAACTGACTCGCGATGCTTCCCAATGTTCTAAGGCTTCAGCAAAAGCACCGTAGGCAATCAAAGTATTTAAACCACAAAAAAGTAACATAGTAATTTGTAATAAATTTAGTGTAAAAATTGCTTCAGGTGTAGCAAAGATAGTGAATAGTAAAGCACATCCCCCATAAATCATCAGCATAATATGAGCAGAAGATAAACTTTGCAAAAGTTGTTTTTGAGCTAAAGCATAAATAGACCAAGCAATAGCGGCTAGTACAATTAAACCACTACCAAACAGATACTTTGTTTGTGCGGTAATCAAATTTGATAATTGTTCGTTAAAGAATAAAGCAAAGCCCGTCGTAAGAATACTTATGCCAATCCACTGAAGCAACCTATAGTTTTCTTTAAAAATGACTAAACCTCCTAAACCCATTAACAGAGGCGCTAACTGAATCAAAACTTCAGCATTTGCAGGTGCAGTCATAGCCAAACCTTTGACAAAGAGAATGTAGTTGATCCCCAGAAAGATAGTTGCAATGATTACTAATTTCCAAGGAATAGAGCCAAATTGTGAAAAAGTTGGTAAATTTCCGCGCCACTTTAAATAGCAAGCTAGTAACGAGAAAGACATTAAAAAGCGAAACCAAGTCAGAGTATAGACATCCAAACCTTGAAGCACGATTGATAAGGCAATCGGTAAAACACCCCATAAGATAACTGTCAGTAAAGACAATGCTAGCCCCAAAAGCCAGCGCCCAGAAGTTTTATGCATTAAAAAAGTAGTGAGTGGTGAGTAGTGAGTGGTGAGTAGTGAGTAGTGAGTAGTGAGTGGTTAGGAGTTAGGGGTTAGGAGTTAGGAGTTAGGAGTTAGGAGTTAGGAGTTAGGAGTTAGGAGTTAGGAGTTAGGAGTTAGGAGTTAATGATTAATTGATAATTGATCATTGATCATTGATAATTGTTTATTTTAAAAAAAGTCGGCCATCCAAGGAGAGGTACCTGCAAATATTTCTGTCGCGTTAGAAAGCGCGGAGTCTGTGCCATCAAGTTTTCCTGCAAGTTGCAATTGTTGGGGTGTGAATAAACCTGTATACAGGGGTGCTAATCCTCTAATATCCAGCTTTAATTCACCTTTACCACCTTTTGCGACATTTCCACATCCGTTGGCGACAGATAAAATAAATTTACCGTTGTTTTCTGGGATCAAATTGTCCTTTACTTCCAGATGTAATTCGTTTTCTATTCCCGAAAAATAACCGCGTGTTGATAATGCTTTCTCTACATTTATAATTCGTAGCATCCAACGTTTTATATATTTGGTTTTAGCAGTTTGCTCTGGCAATAGTAATGTCAGATTATCAATTACAGAACTACGCCAGCTTATTTTATCTATTATAGAGCGGTGATTACTCAAGAATGACCAAAAGCTTTTTACCGCTGCGTTTGAAAGTGTTACCCAATCTACAACTTTTAAAATATTGTCATCTTCTACTGAATGTTGATTAAATATTATATAACCTTGGGGATCTTCTGCCGATCCAATTAGATAAGCATAGAAAATATCTTTATCCTTATCGAAAGGTTTCATTATTCTATGCCAGATGGGTTGAGCACGATTTAAATATCCATTAATATTTTTTGCCTGCTTGTCATATAATTCATAAAATATTTCTGAATCAGTGGGAACAGCTTTTATAGGTAAAGGTTGTTCTTTAATTTGAATGCTCTGCGCCGGAATTTCCCATCCGCAAAAACTACCCCCTTGTTCGTATCCTACTTTACGGTAAAGGCGTTGAGTTGCCGGATAAAGAACTGAAATCGCTACACCCTTTACATAAAGTTCTTTGATAGTCTGCTGCATCATACTTAACGCAGCACCACTTCCCCGATACTCTGGAGCAATACCCACCCCAGCAATCCCCGTCATCGCCACACTTTCACCACCCCACCATTGCCCCATCGGAATAGTCGCCAATCCGCCGACAATTTCTTTTCCCTGACGGATAATACGTAGGTTTTCTATCCCCATCCGCTCAACCACAATTTGTTCTTCACCGGGAGCACTTAAAAAACATTGTCCGATGATACTTCCAAACTTTTGAACATCTTCTGAGTTGGCAACAGTGCTGTATTCAAATTCCGGATTCATAGCATATACCCTGAAGTGCATAAACGCTACAAGCATACTACATAAGGGATATTTTCAGCATTTTTCTTATCAATATTCTTAAAGATTCATCCCAAAGCGGCTTGATGTAACTAATAGTAAACAGATTAAAGTGGTAATACTGTTGTATGAGGAGAGGGGGAGGGGAGAGGGGGGAGAGGGGGAAGAGGGGGAAGAGGGGGTAGAGGGGGTAGAAATTTCTACTCCTAACTCCTAACTCCTGTAGAGACGTAGCAGTGCAACGTCTCTACAACTACTAACTACCAACTACTAACTACTCACTACTCACTCCTAACTACTAACTACCAACTAATAACTGATTAATGAAACAACGATTAACCGAAGGGAATGTAGGCTCTACCTTAGTAAAATTAACGATTCCGATGATATGGGGTGTGTTTGCAATTATTGCTTTTAATTTGGTAGATACATACTTCGTGGGACAATTGGGGACAGCACCTTTAGCAGCGATGAGTTTTACGTTTCCCGTGGTGATGACTTTGGGTAGCTTGTCGATGGGTTTGGGTGTAGGTGCTTCGTCGGTGATTTCCCGCGCTATCGGAGAAGGCGATCGCCAACGAGTGCAAAAATTTACTACCAATAGTTTAACTTTAGCAGTAACTGCGGTTCTAATTTTTGTAATTTTAGGTTTCTTAACTATCGATCCTTTATTTACAGCTTTGGGTGCGAGTGCTGATGTATTGCCATTAGTAAAGGATTATATGCAAATTTGGTACATTGGCATGTTATTTCTGGTGGTGCCAATGGTGGGTAACAGTGCAATTCGTGCTTCTGGTAATACGGTTACCCCCAGTGTAATTATGATCGTTGCAGCAGGTATAAATATTGTTTTAGATCCGTTATTAATTTTGGGCATAGGCGGCTTTCCTCGTATGGAATTACAAGGTGCAGCTCTGGCTACGGTAATCTCACGTGTAGTTACTTTAATCGCGGCTTTGTTTGTATTGCACTTCAAAGAACGAATGCTCTATTTAAAGCTGCCTTCTATTCAAGATACACTGTGGTGTTGGAAGGATATTTTATACGTCGGTTTGCCTGCTGCTGGTAGCAGTATGATTAATCCGATTTCGATTGGTATAATTACAAGTCTTTTGGCAAGTTTTGGTGCTGAAGCTGTTGCAGCATTTGGTGTTGCATCGCGCCTTGAATCTTTTGCATTGATTGCTATGGTGGCATTATCGGCTTCAATAGCGCCTTTCGTTGGTCAAAATTGGGGTGCAAAAAAATATGCAAGAGTTGGTAAAGCCTTGCAAATCAGCTTTCTGTTTTGCTTGTTTTGGGGTTTAATGGTGGCGGCAATCTTAGCAGTAAATGCACCGAGTTTAGTTGCTTTCTTTAATAAAAATCCTGATATCGTCGCCATTGCTTCTCGTTATTTGTGGATTGTACCAATTAGTTATAGCGGAGCGGGAGTTATTTTAGTAGCAAATTCCGCTTTTAATGCTTTGGGTAAACCAATTCCTTCTATGGTGATGACAGTAGCAAGGATGTTCGTGCTTTATATTCCCCTAGCGTATATTGGAGGAAGAATTTATGGAGTTAACGGAGTTTTTGCTGCGGCTTGTATTTCTAATTTAATTGTGGGAATTGGCGCATATATCTGGAATCAGAATACCTGTAGCGTTAAAGCTGCCAAAAAAGCTGAGGTAGCCCGGAGTTGAGTTGAAGATTTTTTTTGGAATTAAATATAAGTTATTAATAAGGGCTTAAGCCCTTATTATTTTGATGTTTAAGATGCAACCCAAAATAATCTTAATTACGATTTTATTAGTCATAAATTAATGTAATTCCTTGGGTTTAAAAATCTTTTTCACTTGGTCCTGGCATCCATTGGGGAGTATAAACAGGTGATTTTGCTTCGACTCTACCCACAATTGATGCTGCTGCACCGCAAACAATTACTACTATTTGGGCGGCATCTTGGCCGTAGTTAACATCCTTGCTGTTTCCTTCCATTATTTTATCAACATTATTTCCCACAATCGGAGCAATTGCTGCAGTTGAAGTGAAAATAACACCCCAAAAAGTTTTGCTTCCAAACAGACTTTTTCTTTCTTTCTTTTCATCTTTTTTGTTATGAGCTATTTGATTTTCAACTGTTTGCTCTTGATAGTTTTGTTCTTGTGGATGGCGAAAAGAAGTCATGATTTGATTTTTACTCCAAAAACAGGTTGGATAATTAAAATTGTTTTCTAACTTAAGCTTCACCATCAAAATCTCTGTTTCGGAAAGATTTGCGAAAATAATCTCAATACTTACGTAAAGTTACGGTTTACCTTGGGGAGGAAAGGGGGAAGAGGAGCCACTGCGTTGCGGAGGTTTCCTCCGTTGTAGCAAGTGGCGTGGGGAAGAGGGGGGAGAGGGGGGAGAAAAGAATTTGCAAATATTTTTTTCAAAACCCCTTGCACCTCACGTTACGTGAGGTTTTACATTAAAAATGTAATTCACAAAATACTTCAACGGGGGGAAAATAGTTGTGCAAACGTCTTGGAAAGTCGGCGAGTTGGCTTCGCAGACTGGTTTAACTGTACGCACTCTTCATTATTATGATGAAATTGGTCTTTTAAAGCCTTCTGAATATACAAATTCGGGACACCGTTTGTATAAGGAGGAGGATATTATTCGGCTGCAACAAATCCTTTCTTTACGACAGTTAGATTTTTCGTTAGATGAGATACAAAATTGTTTGCAGAATCCCGATTATTCTCCCGTCACTATAATTCAATCTCATATAGATAAGTTAAGTCAACAAATTGAAATTCAGCAGCAGCTTACAAGACTTTTGAAAGGGATTTCTATTCGTTTGCAAGCTGAGGAAAAAGTTTCTGTTGATGATTTGATGAAAACAATTGGAGTACAAACAATGTCTGAAGAATTATTCAATAAATATTACACTAAAGAGCAACGTCAATATTTAGATGAACGCGCTCAAA
>JBCCSG010000244.1:0-11126 GCA_039200565.1 Cyanobacteria bacterium P01_D01_bin.50
GCCGAGAACCTGATCTTTCTAAAACTAGATTCCATAGACTGAGTTTGTGATGCAGCAGTATCCTTTAGCTATTGTGTAAACCTTTATCTTCTCAGACCTTTTCAGAACAGCCAGAGTGCCATAGGTCGCCATGAACAAGTATTTGTGAGTCATGAGCGGCTTTGACTTTGAGACCTGAACCGGGCCTACAGTGGAACTAGAGCTATAGACTTGACTGTCTCGACAACAGCCTTAGTCGATTCCTATTGGTGCTTGGGGCAACCTCTGTGCATTGGCCTCTTGCTTGGGGACTTGATAGTCTACAATAGCTTGATCGGCGAAATGGCTTATGCAACCTTGGTGGAGTTTTCACAAGTGTGTGATGAGCTACCAAGCCATTGACAGCTGTTTTTACCCTGGCTCTCCCAATCTCCCCATCTCCCCATCTCCCAATCTCCCCATCTCCCCATCTCCCAATTTCCCCATCTCCCCATACAATATCTTCCACATTCATCCGTAAATGAACTACTCTTCCATGCAAAGCATCAAGATTTTGGTTAGAAGGTTCAATTATCCATCTTTGGGGGTTGTTAGTATTTAACCATTTGCGCAATACTTTACTAGTAGGCATTTCGCCGATTTGAATTACTACCTCTGGAGTTAACTGTGTTGCTAAATTTTGGTTTCTTAAAATTAAGTCGTAGGTGGAAATAATGTAGGGGTTAATTGAAGCATGATTTCTAACTGGCGATAATCCCTCTGCTAAAACTGGAAATTTTAAAGTCAACGCAAGTTGTGCGATCGCAGTAGAATATTTGTGTGGTCTTTGCGATCGATCTACTCCGGCAATGATAATTCCTTGTTTCGCTTCTAGCCATTTTTGAGGAATTGGGAATGAAGAATGTGGGATTGAATATTGAATTTTTTCTGTTACTGTTGCAAAAAATTCTTCTGAGCTAAAGTTTGATTTTAATGATTCTAAAGACGCTGTATTTAGATCGTTCTCATCTCTAATTGGTGGAAGGGGGTCGCGAAACGGTATGTTTAAATGTACTGGACCATAAGCTGGATAAAGTGTTTGCTCAAATGCGTATATCGTAGTTTGACGCAAATAAGTCAACATTTCCATTCTTGCCGAAGGTAGTGCTAATTCTGCTTGCCAGTTAGGATAATTGCCAAAAAGTCTCAATTGGTCTATGGTTTGTCCGGAATGACAATTACGCAATTCTTGTGGTCGATCGGCAGTTAATAATAATAGAGGTATGCGACTAAGATTGGCTTCCACAACTGCGGAATAAAAATTTGCCCCCGCAGTTCCAGAAGTGCAAACTACAGCAACGGGTAATCCAGAAGATGTTGCTTTTCCTAAAGCAAAGAAAGCTGCCGAACGTTCATCGAGAATCGGAATTACTTCTATATCAGGCGATTGAGCAAAAGCAACTGTCAGAGGAGTTGAGCGAGAGCCAGGACAAATTACCGCACAATTCAAACCTAGTCGTTTGAGAGTTTCGGTAAAGATTGAAGCCCAAAGTTCATTGATATTTCTAAATCCAATCGCCATGGAAAAATAAGTTTAAAAGAAACCGCTACCCTATGGGAACCATAGTAGGGAACGGGAAAGTCTGCCATTCTGGCATTCAAAGGCTAGAAATGAAATAACCCTTGACTCATAACTCCTAACTTCCCCTACTTCGTCAAGGGTTCCCTGCCAAATTTGTTTATAAGAAAAAAAATTGGCAGGATGCCCGTCAATCCTTACTATTGTCTCATTTTAATGGCTTATTTTTTGTTCTCTGTTTAAGAGTATATTTTCAGACAAGGTCGATCTGGTCTCTTGAAAGAGAGAGAAAATTTTATCTCATGCAACTTAACAATAATTAAAATTTTATTTATTTAGAGTTTAAATATTCATATGGACTTCATTTGTAGAAGTTTTAGATAAAAAATAATTGATTTAAGTTAACTATCTAATCACAGCTTGTCTCTAAAATAATACTTAGTATATATAAATACTGCTTAAAGTTTTTATATTCAAATTAGGATTATTACTAGTTTGATGGCTGATTGCTTTAATTTATGATGCATGTATATTTAGCATCAGTACATAAAGCGATTATTCAATCGCGACTCATTTGAATTCCATATTTCATTTTTACCGATACAGAGCCTTTCTCAGAAATTGAGAGCTTTTAAGCAAGCCTTGAGGGATAATCATCTAGTGCTAGATTAACAGTTATATTTTTTTACTTTTTTTAAGTAAAAATTTCATACTCTCGTATGTTTAACCAAAACAATAGTTTACAAGTAGTAGTTTACTTTTATACAATGTTTTTCAAAATGTATTTATATTTAGCTATAATAATTTGACATTCAACCTGTAAAAGAATTAAATAAATTTTAAACAGAGTCATTACGGGATAAATCGCCATAGAATTGATAAATAAGATTGTCAAAGAAGAACAATCTAGCTTTCAATATTGATTATCATAGAACTATTAAGACTTAAATTAGGTTGACACGAATAGTAACAACTGAATCTGAAGCAGTAGGTAAAGCGACCATGAACAGTCCGATAATCTTATTTGAGAAAGATAAAGGATTCCTGACTTTTTTTCTCAGAAAGAGTTTAGAAAATATTTTGTATAATCTTCCGGAAATTACAAATTTAATTGAATAACTTATTGTGCTGGTTGTAAAACCATTCAAAATTTATTCTTGATTGATATCTGTCCGATAGTAGAAAAATATAGTACCCAAATAGAAGATATTATTCAAAATATTTATTGACGTTAGGTATTATATTTTACTGATAAATTGTAAAAACAAACACCATTAACAAATCGTTTATCAATCTTTTCAAACCAATTATTAAAATAGACTTACACATGGCTATCAAAATGGCTATCTACAACGAACAAATAGACCAAATATGCAAAGAATCGCGACAACAAAAACAATACTTACGTGTAATAAACAGTATGGGGTGTGGAGTAATTGTCACAGATATAAACACTTATATCGAAATTATTAATCCGCAAGCCGAAGAGCTAACTGGTTGGCAAAAAGAGGAAGCTATTGGTAAAAAATTATCCGAAGTTTTCCAACTAGAAAATAGGGAGACAGAAGAAAAAATTCATAATTTAGCTGCACAGGTGATGAGAACAGGTGAAATTGTGAAATTCCCGGAAAACTGTCAACTAGTGGCAAAAGATGGAAAGAGAAAATCGATTGGAGATACTGTTGCACCCGTATGTAATGAAGATGGAAAAGTATCAGGTGCGGTGTTAGTGTTTCAGGATATAAGTAAACGCAAACAGACAGAAGCAGAACTTACGCGCAATGCTTTTTACGATTCAATAACGGGATTACCCAATCGAGTTTTATTCAAAGATAGACTTACACAGGCTTTTGAACGTAGTAAGCGAAGGGATAATTATTGCATTAGCGTTTTGTTCCTAGACTTAGATGGTTTTAAGGGAATCAACGACAAATTTGGACATGCCATGGGCGATAAATTGTTGTTAGATACAAGCCAACGTTTCAAATCTAGTTTGCGTGGTGGCGATACTGTAGCTAGATTTGGTGGCGATGAATTTGTCATTCTTTTGGAAGATATTAAGGATCTTAGCGATGCTACTAACGTTGCTCAACGCATCCAAGAAGAATTAGAAAAGCCATTTGAAATTAATGAACGTCAGATGTTCATTACGGCTAGTATTGGCATTGCTTTAAGTCACGAGAATCATAAAGAACCAGAGAATCTATTACTTGATGCAGACTATGCAATGTACCAAGCTAAAAAGCAAGGAAAAGCTCGCTATGTAGTGTTTGACACATATCATTAAACCTTAATTACCTATACTAACCCACTTGAAGTGTATACATTTAGGCAAAGTGGGAAAGCAACATCTGAGTTTCTTTTACGGAAAACTAAATGTAGAAAATACTGAGATGTCGCGACTTTCTAAAGATAACCGCGACATCTCAGTATTTGATTACAAGTAGCCTGCCTTACCGCAGTAGTTAATCGCTACATGCTACTCTTTCGGGCAGGAATCTATATAAACATCAACTGGAACTTACGCAGCTTGATTTTTCATGCCTCGTGCCCAACTCAAATTCTTGATTTTTCGTTTCCTATGTTTAAATTCTAATATAGATAACTTATTACTTTTGACTTCCGCAAAGCGGAGTTGTTTAAAGTACAAATCTCTGATTTTTATATATTCTTGTTAATCCTATCGAGTAATTCAACTCAAAGACCGAGCTTATTTGGTCAAAAGAGGTATAATATCCGTACTTAAAATAGGAAATAAAGTTTCAAAATCTGAATAAATACAAATAAATATTAAGCGAATCCAGGCATCACAAAAATAATTGATGGCTCAAAGTGTGATGTTAATAGCACTGTTATTTGACTAACAATCAATGTTTGATTTACAAGTAGTAAACAAATTCAGAAAAATATTGCAAAAACTCAAGTTCCGAGTATTAATAATATTTACTATTGTTGTTTTTGGCATCGTAATTTTTTCAATGCAGCCAGCCCAAACGCAGCAACCAGTAGTATTAAATTTGCTAATGACAGCCCCAGATGCTCAACCTTGGAAACAGGGAATAATCAAAGATTTTGAAGCAGAAAATCCTGATATTAGTATCAATATTATTGAAGGTCCCAATGCGACAAATTTATTAGAAGATTTATATACTTCTGCCTTTATTTTAGGCGATTCTCCTTACGATTTAATTAATATGGATGTCGTTTGGACACCAAAATTTGCTGCAGCTGGTTGGTTGTCAGATTTGACAGATAAAATATCTACTGAAGAACTAGCTGCATTTTCACCAAAAGATGTAGAAGGGCGACGTTACAAAGGAAAACTATATGGAATTCCCATGCGCAGTGATGTGGGAATGCTTTATTACCGAGAAGATTTACTCAAAGAAGCAGGATTTAATCCTCCAGAAAGCTTTGATGATTTAGTTAAAATATCTCAAACTTTACAAGAAAAAGGAAAGGTTGATTGGGGTTATGTTTGGCAAGGAAAACAATACGAAGGATTGGCGGCAATGTTTGTGGAAATCCTTCAAGGTTTTGGTGGTTATTGGGTAAACCCTGAAACTTTAGAAGTAGGCTTAGATAAACCACAAACATTAGAAGCGATTGAATTTCTCAAAAATACGATTCCAAACAATATTTCTCCTCCTGGAGTAACTACATATCAAGAAGAAGAAACGAGACGTATTTTTCAAAATGGGAATTCAGCTTTTTTAAGAAATTGGCCTTATGTTTGGCCCCTTGCAAACACAGAATCTTCACCTGTTGACGGTAAAATTGCCATCAAACCAATGGTACATTCCAAAAATGGAAGTAGTGGTGCTTGTTTGGGAGGTTGGGCATTAGGTATATCTAAATTTAGTAAACATCCTGAAGAAGCCTGGAGAGCAATTAAATATTTTACCTCTGAAAATGCACAGCGAAAATTTGTCTTAGAAGCTGGTTTTGTACCCAGTCGTCGTTCGTTATTTTTAGATCCACAAATTGTTGCTAAATATCCTCATTATCCCCAATTATTAAAAGTCGTGGATAAAGCAGTATTGCGTCCACCCATTGCTCAATACGCCCAAGCATCCGATATTTTACAACGTTATCTTTCAGCTGCATTAACCTCAAGAATGACTCCTGAATTAGCAATGAAAAATGCAGCCTCTGAGACTCGTCAATTGTTAGGAAAAGTTAACAGTGCAGATAACTAAGTAAGTCGGCACAAATAAACCAAAATATATTACAGAATGTAAATTTAGCCCAAAGCCTTGTTTCTACTCACTATTCACCATTCACTATTCACTATTTCTAATTACTATTTTCAACGCCTCGCTACTTAACAACTTACAACTAACAACTAACCACTAACAATTTATATGGAAACAATCCGGAGTAGAGAACAAAAAACGGCGTGGATTTTGTTAATACCCGCGCTGCTGTTGCTGTTGTTGGTTTTTGGCTATCCTATTGCTCGTGCTTTTTGGTTAAGTTTGTTTACCCAAAATTTAGGAACACAATTACAACCCATTTTTTCGGGTTTGAATAATTATGCACGGATGGTGGGAGATGGACGTTTTTGGCAAAGTTTTCTGGTAACAACTATATTTACTAGTGCCTCGGTAATTTCAGAATTGCTATTAGGTTTAATAATTGCTTTGGTTTTAAATCAGCAATTTTTCGGACGTGGCTTGGTGCGCACTACTGCAATTTTACCGTGGGCATTACCGACTGCTTTAATTGGTTTGGCTTGGGCTTGGATTTTTAACGATCAATATGGGGTAGCGAACGATATTTTACTGCGGTTAGGTTTGATAAAAACTGGTATTAATTGGTTGGGAGAACCAACTTTAGCCACGATCGCGGTTGTTGTTGCTGATGTATGGAAAACTACGCCTTTTATCAGTATCTTGTTGTTAGCTGGGTTGCAGTCAATATCGGCAGATCTGTATGAGGCACACTCGATTGATGGAGCAACACCTTGGCAAAGTTTTCGGCAAATAACCTTGCCACTTTTGATACCACAAATTTTGATAGCCGTTTTATTTCGCTTTGCCCAAGCATTCGGAATCTTCGATTTAATTTCGGTAATGACAGGTGGTGGCCCCGGAGGTGCGACGGAGGTTGTATCGCTATATATTTACTCTACCATCATGCGCTATTTAGATTTTGGTTACGGTGCAGCGTTGGTTGTAGTAACTTTTATATTGCTAATTTTTGCAGTGTTTATTGCCAATGTACTGCTTCGTCTATCTCGTGCTAGTACTTGAAATTTGGGCATAGGGCACAAGGTATTCGTAAATTATTAACTATTAACTATTAACTATTAACTACTCACCACTCACCACTCACTACTCACTAATATGCAAAATAATTCTTTAAAAAAAATGTTGCTATGGATAGCAATTATCTTTGTAGTTTTATTTAGTTTAGCACCAGCTTTATGGCAATTATTAACTTCGTTTAAGGTTAATGAAGATATTTCAAAATTTCCCACGATTTATTTTCCGACTCGCATTACTTTGAGTCATTACACTGAATTATTTATTCGTCGTCCTTTCTGGCGTTATATATTAAATAGTGCTTTTGTTTCCATTCTTTCTACAGCTTTCGCTTTGGGAATTGGTGCCCCTGCAGCTTATGCTTTAGCGCGTTTACGTCCTAAGGGTCAAAATATTATTCTTGCCGGTATTTTGGTTGTTACCTTATTCCCAGGAATTTTGTTGTTTTTTGGATTGTTAGAAATTGTTCAATTTCTACGTTTGGGTAACAATTATTTAGCGTTAATAATTCCTTACACTGCAATTAATTTACCGTTAACTATTTTAGTTTTACGTAGTTTTTTCGAGCAATTACCTAAAGATTTAGAAGATTCAGCTAGGGTAGATGGTTACAATACTTGGCAAATGTTAACACAAATTATCTTACCGATGACTCTTCCAGCTTTGGTAACAACAGGAATTCTCACCTTTATTTTTGCGTGGAATGAATTTATTTTTGCTTTAACATTTATTACTCGGGAAGAAATGAAAACAATACCCGTTGCCGCAGCACAATTAAGTGGTGCATCAACTTTTGAAATTCCTTATGGTCCGATCGCTGCTGCTACAGTTTTAGGTACCTTACCTTTAGTTTTACTAGTTTTATTCTTCCAACGCAAGATTGTCCAAGGACTTACCGCTGGTGCAGTTAAAGGATAAGTTAGTTGTTGGTTGTTAATTGCTCGCGGAGTTATCAGTTGTAGAGACTTCCGCAGTGCTACGTCTGTTATTGAGTTAGGAGTTATAAATTAAAAATATTTGCCTCGTGCCCAATAATCTAATTTTAATATGGCTAAACTTGAACTTAAAAACTTAAACAAAACCTTTTCTCCAAAAGTTGTTCCGGTTAAAGATATTAGTTTATCTGTCGAAGATAGCGAATTTCTGACATTACTAGGTCCCAGCGGCTGTGGTAAATCTACGACTTTGCGGATGATTGCCGGCTTGGAAGAAGTGACGCGAGGAAAAATATTCCTGGGAAACGAGGATATCACCTACAAAGGTGCTGGCGATCGCAATATGGCAATGGTGTTCCAAAGTTACGCGCTATACCCGCACATGACTGTACAGGAAAACCTGGCTTCGGGATTAAAGTTAAAAAAAGTACCCCGTGCGGAAATTATCACGCGAGTTGCAGAAGTAGCAGAACTTTTGGGTTTAGAAGAGTTATTAGGGCGTAAACCCGGACAACTTTCTGGGGGGCAAAGACAGCGGGTTGCTGTAGGTAGGGCTTTGGTACGTAAAGCCGAAGCATATTTACTAGACGAACCTTTGAGTAACCTTGATGCATTATTACGCGAAAGAGTCCGTGCCGATATCAAGCAGATATTTTCAGCCCAAAAAGCGCCGGTAGTTTATGTTACTCATGATCAAACTGAAGCAATGACGCTTTCTTCCAAAGTTGCGGTATTAAATAACGGTTACGTGCAGCAACTTGCACCACCAGCAGACATTTACAACCATCCCGCGAATTTATTTGTCGCCGGTTTTGTGGGTAGTCCTCAGATGAATTTACTTACCCTACGTTGTAAAGGAAATAGCGCCATGCTGGGTGATTTTGCGATTAATTTACCAAAGTTTCCAACTTTACCACCGCAAATTGTTTTAGGTATTCGTCCGGAACACGTTCGTATCTCATTACCAGAAGATACGCAAACTGTAAAAGGACGGGTATATCTAGTAGAAAATTTGGGTATGTACAAATTGGTTAGCGTGCATGTTGCTGATTCCCAAATAGAATCGCCGACAATACGTGCTTTACTACCTCCCGAACAAAATTGGAATCATGAAGAAATTACCCTGGCTCTACCCTCACAGAACATTCACTGGTTTGATGTAGAGTCAGGCAATTTATTAGTTAAGAAATAACTCCTAACAAGGAACCACTAAGCACCAACAACCAATAACCAACTCCTAATCACTAAATTGCAAAAACTTTTCGATCTTAGCTTGTACTTCTGGTAAATTAATATAAGCATCTGCTGCTTCAATTAAATTATTGATATTTTCTTCGCTAGCATCATCTAAATCATCGCTTAAACGCTTACCGGTTAAATGTTTATCAAGCTTGAATTGCAAACGTACAACAGAGGAGTTAACTACTTGCCTGCTAATATATTCATATACATCTGATGAAGCATCAAGTAATACACCAACAATTGGTTGTGCCCATTCAAACAAACCCCAAGTACGTGCTTTTTCAAAAGGAATAATTCGAGTTCTATCTCCAGTACCGATAGAAAGTACGCTAATCTCTTTCGGTGAATAACCAAAGCGTAAAGCTTCTGCGATCGCACAACTAGAAGGATTATTTGCAGCAACTCCACCATCAATTGCAGAGTATATAGTTTTAATTGAATAAGTCGATGTTTGATCGGGAATTCTATCCCAAGAGGGTTTTACTGTTGCTTTTCTAATGCGACCAGTATAGCTTTTAATAATCCGAGTTTGTCCGCTACCATGACCGTCAGTAATTCTAATTTCGGCATTTTCATAGACGCGATCGACGGTAGATTCATTATCACTCAAAATAATAGTATTTATACTCGCATCTTTGACATTTCCAATAACTCTTTTCTCTAATTTATGTGCAGGGAAATAAGTAGGAGCCGATGCTGAAGAAACACATACTTCCCACAAAGGTACATTACCATATGGTTTATCAGGTCGCCAGCTTTTAAAAATAATTGGATTCCGTTCAATCGTGTCATAAGATACTACTAATAGTCGTGGGGAAGTACCAATATCAAACAGTCTTGTTTCCCCGAAAACACTTTGCAAAATCTGAATCAAACTCTCGTCAGAAAACTTACAAGCAGATATCCCATATTTTAATAGTAAAGGAATTCGTTTTAAAGAAAAAATACTTTGATAAGGAAAGATAATTGAGCCTTTATTTTTGAAAAAATCTACAATTTCCTCACTTTTGTGTCCTGTAGCGATCGCCGACGCTACAATAGATCCTGTAGAAGTTCCTACTATTAAGTCAAAATACTCACTTAAAGGTAGATCGATTTGCTTCTCAATATGAGCTAACATTTTTGCCGCAACTATTCCCCTAATTCCTCCACCATCCAGACTTAATATCCGAAAAGGCATTTTTCTAACTCTCCCTGTTTGATTTATGTTTTGCGGTTAGATTATATACATATATTTCCCCTAGATATTATTATTAATATTGCGATCTGCTGCAATGACGAAAGATACAAAATATTGGAGTTACATTCATAAATCATTAAAAGTATAATGAATGGTTAATATTTTGATATTAAAATTTACTTTTATATGCCAAATATCTTAATGTGGACAAAAATTTTCTGTAGGTATGTTGCCTAAAGATAAAACTCTTATAACCAAGATATATTCTGCTAAAATGCCTATTGATTTCAATGATATACAAGTTTTAAGGAATTAGATAAATTGTGGTAATATCAACTAATAAAACTGATATTTATAATTAAAATAATCTGCTAACAACATTGAAATTTATTAGGATGAATTTCTGTGATGGGAAAGACAGAAAAACAAAAAATGCTTGCAGGGGAATTATATCTTGCTCAAGATCAAGAATTGAGTGAAGATCGTAAACGAGCGCGTAGTCTGCTACGAGGATATAATTCGACAACAGAAGAAGATACTCAAAAACGGCAAGAAATTCTTCAAGAATTATTTGGTAAAGTCGGGAGTGAAATTGAAATTGTACCGCCTTTTCACTGCGATTATGGCAGCAATATTTACGTTGGCGATCGCTTTTTTATGAATTTTGGTTGCGTAATTTTGGATTGTAATATTGTAGAAATTGGTGAAAATGTTTTATGCGCTCCTTACGTGCAAATATATACTGCTTATCATCCAGTAGAACCCGAAATTCGTAGTACAGGAAAAGAACTCGCTTCCTCGGTGAAAATCGGTAATAATGTTTGGATTGGTGGCGGTGCAATTATTTGTCCTGGGGTGACAATTGGGGATAATACTACCATTGGTGCAGGTAGTGTAGTTGTTAAAGATATACCAGATAAAGTCGTTGCTGTTGGTAATCCTTGTAAAGTTATTCGTCATTTATA
>JBCCSG010000245.1:0-11097 GCA_039200565.1 Cyanobacteria bacterium P01_D01_bin.50
ACCCAGAACCATTAAAATTACCCCAAATTCAACAGCAATTAGATAAGGACACCGTATTGCTGCAATATTCCCTTGGTAGAGAACGCAGTTATTTATGGTTAGTCACCCCTACTTCCCTTACTAGCTACGAACTACCAAAAGACTCAGAAATCGAGAAAATCGCCAGTGAATTCTACAAATCACTATCAAGGAATGGTTTCTCAATTAATTCAGCTCAAGCACTGAGCAAAATCCTCCTTGAACCAGTCAAAGATAAGCTAGCAGGAAAAAGATTAGTCATCGTCGCTGATGGTATTTTGCAACAAATTCCTTTTGCGGCTTTAGCTAACCCTTTGGGAGAGGAGAGAGAAAAGGAAGAGGGGGTAGAGGGGGTAGAAAATAACAATGAATGTAGAGACGTTACATGTAACGTCTCCAGAGGTGGAATTAATCCCGAACCAACTCCCAATAAACCAGGGGGTAAAAATACTAACTACCAACCCCTGATGCTCAATCATGAAATTGTTAATTTATCTTCAGCATCAACTATTGCTATCCAACGAGAAAAAATTAGCGATCGCAAAATCGCACCTAAAAAAATCGCCATCCTCGCAGACCCAGTGTTCAGTACCAATAGTACCAATAAAAAACAAGTTACGAGTAAACAAACTAGAAGTATCAAACTTGAATTAGAACGTTCCGCTCTGGAGCGTTCTGCAAAAAGTCTTAATCGTAAATACTGGAAAAGATTACCAGGTACAGCCGAAGAAGCAAAAGCTATATTAAAACTCGTTTCTTCAAAATCCAGCATATCAGCATTTCGCTTTGACGCTAACTATAACTGGGCAACTAGTAAAAATCTCAATCAATACCAAATTTTACATTTTGCAACTCACGGTTTCGTCAATCCCGACCAACCAGAATTATCAGGAATTGTCTTATCATTAGTCAATAAAAATGGTAAACAAGTTCCTGGTTATTTACGCTTAGCAGACCTATTTGAACAAGATTATCCCGCAGAATTAATCGTATTAAGTGCTTGCGAAACCGGACTTGGTAAAAACGTCAGCGGTGAAGGTTTAGTTGGCTTGACAAGAGGTCTGATGTATGCAGGCGGGGCAAGAGTAGCTTTGTCATTATGGCAGGTTAGCGACAAGGGTACATCAGTACTGATGCAGGAATTTTATAAACAAATGTTGCAGGAAAATAAAACTCCTAGCCAAGCGTTAAGGGCTGCACAACGTAATTTATGGTCTAATCCAGAATGGCGCAGTCCCTATTATTGGGCGGCTTTTACTTTCCAAGGTGAATGGAAATAACTGGGGCTTGCTGAATAACACGTTGAATCTCACGATACATTACGCTGTCGCTAACACACCCTACAAAAACAGCAAAATCTAATCTACCATCGCTGCCGCTACAGCACCTTGCATTTTCGCAAAAGCATCTATCAAGGTTTGTAACTGTTTATCGGCTTTCATCACTCCTAAACCCCGCACGGTAACTTTACCGGGAGAATACACAAACCGATTGATCAAATTCTGCGGTAGTTTTTCGGCAAGTAGCTTCCAAGCGGGTTCCTCCATTGGGGTTTCTAATACTATATGCTGCTTTCCTTCGGGTTTAATTCGACTAAATCCTAAATTTTTCGCGAGTTGTTTTAATTCCATTACCCTTAACAATTGATGCGCCGATGCAGGCACGCTACCATAGCGATCGTTCCATTCGGCTGCAATTAACGCCAATTCTTCCTTACATGTAGCTACCGCCACGGCACGATAAGCGCTCATCTTTTGATCTAAATCGGTAATGTAATCTGCTGGAATAAACGCCGTCAAATTGAGGTCAATTTGAGTATCGCTAACGGTGGGAATTTCTTGTCCCCTAATTTCGCGGATGGCTTCTTCGAGCATTTCCATATATAAATCGAAGCCGATGACGTTCATTTGTCCGGATTGCTCTGCTCCTAATAAGTTACCGACTCCGCGAATCTCCATGTCTCGCATGGCTAATTGATATCCCGAACCCAGTTGAGTAAATTCTTGAATGGCTCTCAACCTTTTGCGTGCTGCCTCCGATAATGACCGCTGTTTGGGGTAAAATAACCATGCATGAGCTTGAATTCCCGCACGTCCAACACGTCCTCGCAGTTGGTAAAGTTGTGCTAAACCGAATTTATGTGCGTCTTCTATTAAGATGGTGTTGACTCGTGGAATATCCAATCCCGATTCAATAATTGTCGTACAAATTAAAATTTCTGCTTCCCCACTACTGAAGGAAAGCATGATAGATTCTAACTCGCTTGCTTCCATCTGACCGTGTGCGATCGCAATTCTCGCATTCGGTATCATCTCTCGAATAAAGGCGGATTTCTCTTCAATCCCTTCTACCCGTGGAACTACGTAAAATACTTGACCTCCCCTGTCTAATTCCTGACGAATCGCTGTACGAATAGCTTCAGGATTCATGGGTGAAAGGTGAGTTTTGATCGGTCTCCTTGATGGAGGTGGTGTAGTTATCAAACTCATTTCCCGAATTCCCGATAGAGACATATATAAGGTGCGGGGAATTGGTGTGGCGCTCAAAGTAAGCACGTCTACTTGAGTTTTTAAGGTTTTAATTTTTTCTTTTTGATTTACCCCAAATCGCTGTTCTTCATCTACTACTAATAACCCCAAATCCTTAATCTTAACACTTTTACCTAATAATTGGTGAGTGCCGACGACTATATCTAACTCTCCCGTAGTTAATCGCTTTTGAATATTGCGTTTTTCTTCGGCAGTACGGAAACGATTGAGCAATCCGACATTGATGGGATATGGTGCAAAGCGTTCTTTTAAGGTGTGGTAATGCTGCTGGGTAAGAATGGTAGTAGGTGCAAGTAATGCGACTTGTTTCCCGGCAGTAACAGCTTTAAAAATCGCCCTAATTGCCACTTCTGTTTTACCAAAACCCACATCGCCGCACACCAAACGATCCATAGGGCGATCGCTTTCCATATCCCGTTTTACCTCTTGGGTTGCCTTTAACTGGTCAATTGTGGGTTGATAGGGGAAGGAATCTTCCATCTCCTCTTGCCAAGGGGAATCCTCCGGATAGATAAAACCTGTTTGTTGGGAACGCGCCGAATACAGCTTGAGCAAATCCACCGCCAATCTTTTAACGGTTTTGCGGACTTTATTCTTGGTATTTTCCCAAGTTTTACCCGTCATTTTATTCAATTGTGGTGACTTGGTGCTAGTAGTACGGAAGCGAGATAAAGCACCAACTTGATCGGCTGCTACCCTTAACAGTCCATCTGCGTACTTCACAACTAAATAATCCCGGGTTTCGTTATTAAAAGTAAGACTTTCTAACTTGACAAATTGTCCTAAACCATGATTCCTATGAATTACATAATCCCCTGGACGTAATTTATTGGGATCAACTTTTTTAGAGGTGGCTTTACGCCGCTTGCGCACATAACCAGGAGTCGCCAGAGTATGCTGTCCGTAAAATTCCTTATCAGTGACTACAACTAAACGAAAAGTAGGTAAAACAAAACCTTCAAGTTCGGCAAGCCCGGAATATTTCAACGCTACAGGAGTGTGATTTACTTGCGATCGATCGATAGCTTGAAAATCGCGGGGATTGGGAATAAACTGTGCCGGACAATCATGTTCCTGTAACAGCGAAACCGATCGCGAAGGTTGTGCCGAAACCAACCAAATCGAAAAATTGCGATCGCGTTCTCCTCTAAGTATTTCTGCTAATTTCGCAAAAGCATGGGGAGTTACCGGAATCGAACGAGCCGCCAAGTTAACGCCATCGTTTTCCTCAGATATTTCCGATAAATATAAAGTTTTAAAACTTGCCAAATCCGCCAAACAATCTGCCCACAAACGGTGAATTTTTGGTAATTGGACATGAGGCATGGGAGATGGGGAATTAGGCTTATCTCCCCCCATCTCCCCATCTCCCCCTCCCCCCATCTCCTCATCTTCTCTCCCCAACCACTGCTCTTCAGCATTCTCTACCCAAAGCAAACTATGAGCATAGCACTGCTCGGATTCATCAATAGCAATTAAAGTATTTTCTGGTAAATAATCTAATAAAGAAGCAGGTTGAGAGTAAGCTACACCCAAAAAACGTCTGGTTCCTTCCAATAACTGTCCCGTTTCTAACTGTTCTTTTTCTTCTGGTGAAAGATAATTCTTGACAGACGTTGCAAATTGCGTCTGTGACATTAAGATAGGAGCAAAACTAGTAGGAGTAAGAATAATACGGTCAATTTTATCAAGAGCAGAACGTTGAGTAGATGGATCGAATTCGCGGATTTGCTCGATTTCGTCGCCAAACCATTCCAGACGTACTGGTAATTCCGACGATACAGGATACACATCCACAATGTCGCCGCGCCGACTCCAAGTGCCTTCTGTTTCCACCAAAGGAACTCTTTCGTATCCTAGGGTAGCCATTTTTTCGGCAAAGGAACCAAGATTAAATTCCATTCCCTTAGCGATATTCAAACAAAAAGGTTTGAATTCTTCGGGGGGTGGTAAATGGGGTTGTAAGGCAGCATGAGTTGCAATTACAGCTACAGAATCAGACGAATTATCCGATTGGGGAGAAAATCTAATTAGATCGGCGAGAACTTGCATTTGTCCCCAAGTCATTTCGGTTTCCGGATCGAATGGTTCGTAGGGGGATGCTTCAGAAGTGGGATAAAAATGTAGTGTTTTCCATCCCATTGCTTCTAACTGGGTAGTCCAACGTCCAGCTTCTTCCAAAGTGGCGCATACCACAAGTAGATGGCCTTGGGAACTATTGGCCAATGCTGAAGCTACCAAGCCCTTCGGAAAGCGAGGAATCCCGTTTAATCGTAATTGTGTTTGCGTCTTTAACTTAGAAATTAGTTCGGTAGTCAGGGGGGAACGCCCCAAAGCGCGCACTATGGAAGAAAAAGCCATAACGTTTACAAGTGGAGTAGCTCGTTAAAAATGGACATTAAAGACCTTTTATCTGGATACATCAAGGTATTTCGGGAAAATTTGCCCTTTTCTAAAATACAGCCAAGAAGTCATTTTAATGAATGTCTACTTCAACTATTTTATGCGTGTCAACCGAAAATTTTGCTTTAAAATCGTTTTTCCCTAGTAAAATTACGACTGACGCTCCCGGCGACTATACGTAAGTGTGTTCTGTATTTGGACCAACGGAATTTCTTTTTCTGTAGGAAATTTCTGTATTTAGAGTCTTTTATTGGTACGCCTTGGATGCTAAATACTTAAAAATTAAAACTCAGCATAGTTAGCCGATATTATCGGCAATGTTAAGAATGTCCCCCAATCTAGAATTACTATTTATTTTTCTACTCCTAGTCGCTAACGCCATGTTTGTCATGTCAGAGTTAGCAATAGTCTCCGCTCGTAAAGTTCGCTTGCAACAGCTTGCTAACCAGGGAAACACCAGAGCTCAAGTTGCCTTTGAGTTAGCTTCTTCTCCCACCGAATTTCTCGGTACGGTCCAAATGGGGACAACTTTAATTACTATCATTTCTGGTGCTTACGGAGAAGAAATCATCGCCCAAAGAATATATCCTATTTTAAATTTTATTCCTTTATATCAAGTACAGGTAGCTCGGGGAATAGCAGTATTAATTATTACTTTTTTAGCGATTGTTTTGGGTGAACTTGTACCTAAGCGTTTAGCGCTAAATCATCCGGAAATTATAGCTTCTATTGTCTCATATCCCATGAAAAATTTAGTAAAAATAACTTATCCAATTGTGTTCTTATTAAATTTTTTTACAGATACTATAGTGCAATTGTTAGGTATAAAACCTTCCCAAGAACCACAAGTTACAGAAGAAGAAATTAAAGTATTAATCGAACAAGGAACTGAAGAAGGAACCTTTGAAGAAGTAGAGCAGGATATGGTTGAACGGGTGTTTCGTTTAGGCGATCGCCCTGTTAATTCGTTCATGACACCGCGCCCGGAAATTGTTTGGTTGGACTTAAAAGATAGCGCTACTCAAAATCGGGAGAAAATTATTGAAAATGGTTATTCGCGGTATCCAGTGTGTCAGGAAGGGTTGGATGATGTATTGGGAATTATTCCGGTAACGAATTTATTAGCTCGCAGTTTCTGCGGTGAACAGATGGATTTAACGGTAGGATTGCGAGAACCAATATTTGTACCAGAAAGCACCCGTGGATTAAAAGTTTTAGAGTTATTCAAGCAAACTATTAATCATGTGGCATTAGTGGTAGATGAGTATGGAGTCATTCAAGGATTAGTAACTCTCAATGATGTATTAATTGAAATCGTTGGCGATGTTCCTGATGATGAAGAAGATGACGAACCACAAGCGGTACAGAGAGAGGATGGATCTTGGTTATTGGATGGGATGTTAACCATGGATGAGTTTTTTGAAATGTTTGGTATGGAAGAAGAAATGTTATCTGAGTCTCGCGGCAGTTACCAAACATTAGGTGGTTTAGTAATGACTCATTTAGGTCGTATTCCTGTTGCTACAGATAACTTTGAATGGAAAGACATGCGTTTTGAAGTAATGAGTATGGATGGTAATCGTGTTGACAAGATTTTGGTAAGAATGTTGGCAAATGAATCGATAAATCCTACTGAGTTGGAATAATTTGTAAGGGGTAAAAGGTAAGAGGTGGGTTGCTTTAAGGTAACGCACCGAAATATCTTTTCATTTCTAATTTCAATATCAAGTATCAGTACAGGATATAAATTTATTCAATTTTCTATCCTTTTCTGAGATTGGCGAATTTACTGGTTGAACTACATTCCAATATCCGAGTTCGAGTAAACGTAAGGGAGTAAAGAAAAATGCCAGTCCAGAATTGATAATATAACCAGTGAAAATAGAATCCCCCGCAACTACATCATGAGTAGCATAGTTGCAATCTGATACTCCCGATACATGAACAATCATATTGGTTTTAAGTCGAATTGCAACATAAAAAGATATATAAGCAATTATGGAACCTGTAATAATTTTATGAATACTTTTTTATTCATACTGATTTGTCAACTACTAAAACATATAAATATACATACATATAATTAATTATATGATTTGTAATTATATATGCCAAAAAAGTAATTGATGATACAGAAAAACTGGAAAAATAAAAAATAAAAGAAACCCGCTGGTAACGGGTTTTTAAGAAACTAAAATATTTAAGGTGGTTAAGTCTTAATTTGGCTATTCCCCTGATAACAATTGGATGAACTTCGCCCTGGCGCACAACTTTCTGAAGACTTTTGGTTGTCTTCATTGTACATAAAAGGACAATATTTTGTATTTGCGCTTATGCAATCCATATGCGGAGTTTTAGCACAAACTAGCAGTAGTACACCCAAAATTATTAATAAGCTACATATTGATACTACCTTAATCCAGGAAATTTCTAGAGCACCATGAACGATGACTTCTCGAAGCAAAGATACAATTGTTACCTCTACAGCTACTCCAACAGCAATGCTATGCTCTTGTAGATACACCATTAAAAGTCGAAATAACTCGACCAAAATTAAAATAAACAGCATTTTTGCAGTTACCTGTTTATAGTCAACAGAATGCAAAATATCGTGAAATATTCCCCATAACTTGACTGCCATCACGGCAAATAAACCAAAACATAGAGAAATGACAATTAAGTCGCAAAAAGTCTCCATGTTGCTGACTATTCTATGCCTCTCTAACCAACGATTCCACAATAGAAATTGGCTTTTGGGACGTTTTTTCACGAACATAAACATGAATTTCCAACTGAACTACAAACCACACCAACTATTCTTCGGCTACTTTTTTTATTGTGACGTGATTTGTAGCAAGTTAGCAGCAGTATTGACAACTTTTTATTGGGGAATTTGATAGGTAAAGTTCTGTGCTTGTTGCATGAGTTGTTCGGCGTTACTCGCCCACTGAGAATTATTTTGTGCTAAGAATAAATCCCTAGCATATTGCAATACACGTATGGCTTCTGGATATTGTTTGAGTTGTATAAATGTCAATCCAGCACCGTAATAAGCGCTAGGATAATTAGGATTTGCATTGGCGGATTTTCTAAATGCTTCTAAAGCTTGTTCATGTCTACCTTGACGATATAAAATTGAACCTATATTGTAATGTGCTTCGGGATATTTAGGATTAATTCTTACTGCTTGATTAAATGCATTTTTGGCTTTCTTGAATTTGCTTTGTTGGAAATAGCATAATCCTATTTGATAAGAAGGTTCTGCTGCTTTATCACTATATTTAATGGCTTTTCTAAATGACTTAACTGCTCGTTCGCAATCTTCTTTTTGCTGGTGTAATAAACCAAGATTATAGTGAGCAACTGCTAATTTTGTATCGAGTTGTAAGGCTCGCTGTAAATAATTTTCAGCTTGCATAAGGTTATTTCCTTCCAACAAAGCACCACCTAAATTTGCATAAGCTAAAGCAAACTTGGGATCGACTTGGGTTGCTCGATAAAAAGCATCCGCCGCTGGTTGCAATTGTCCCGCCTGTCGCAATGCTAATCCTAAATTGTAATGTGCTGGTGCTAAAAATGGATCTAGTGCAATTGCTTGGTTAAAGGCTGCGATCGCCGAATCTACTCTTCCCGTTTGAATTAACTGCAAACCTTCATTTAAATAAGTTGTAGCGGAATTACGAGCATATTGTGCCAGTTTTTGTGGAACGGGATCGAATTTATATAAATCGTTTTCATTTGCTTTAGCTGTCTGAATACTCGCACTTAACAATATTGCACTCAAAAACGCACTCAATCGATATTTATAAAGTAATTTCTTCATGGATTTTCTCCTTAATAACGATTTTACTTGACCCTCACCCATAGGGATTTTTTTTAGAAGAAAAAAATCCCTATGGGAACCCTTTGCCTAATTCTGCTGCAACTATATTTGTTTATAAAAGTTTAATTTTATATAGAAATGTTGTATTTTTTTACCTAACCTTAGATAAATTTTACAGGACAATACGATTCTTGTAGTTGCGCTTCACAGGTCAAAACCTATTGAATTAAGTACGGGATAATCATTTAAAGAAGTCACTATAGTGCGGCGCTAACATAGCTACACCGCAAAGGAGGTTTTTATGACTCAAAAAGTTAGAACGGGTTTGCACAATATTGCAATCGTCGGTCCTTATTTGAGCGGAAAAACTACGTTAATAGAAAGTTTATTGTTTGTCACCGGAGCTCGCGATCGCAAAGGTAGCGTTAAGGATGGTAACACGATCGGTGACAGTTCCGCACAAGCACGAGAGCGTCAAATGAGTGTGGAAGTAAGTGTTGCTAGTACGGAATTCGAGGATGTTCGCTTCACCTTCATTGACTGTCCCGGTTCTATCGAATTTGCCCAAGAAACATACAATGCTTTAATAGGTGTCGATGCAGCAATTGTTGTCTGCGAACCCATCGCTGAAAAAGTCTTAACTTTAGCACCACTATTTAAATTTCTCGATGATTGGGAAATTCCTCATTTGGTGTTCGTTAACAAAATGGATAAAGCAAATATCCATGTTTTAGATATTCTAAATGCACTCAAAGTTGTTTCTAGTCGTCCTTTAGTAGCGCATCAGTATCCAATTCTACAAAAAGAGCAGTTGATTGGTTTTATCGATTTAGTCAGCGAAAAAGCTTATCACTATCACAGAGGCGCACCTGCTGATGCAATCTCTTTTCCAGAAGAACTTAAAGAGGAAGAACAGGTTGCTAGGGAAGAAATGCTCGAAACCCTAGCAGATTTCGACGATCGTTTGCTCGAAGAACTTTTAGAAGATATTGAACCAACAAGGGAGGAGATTCTCAAAGATTTAAAGTTAGATTTAGGTGCCGATTTAGTTGTACCTGTTTTCTTTGGGGTTGCCGAACTCGATTATGGAGTTCGTCCGCTCTTAGAAGCATTATTAAAAGAAGCCCCCGAATCTCAAACCACTGCAAAGCGTCGTTTAAGTAAAAGTTCTGATACTCTAATCGCTCAAGTATTAAAAACCTACTACACTCCCCAAGGCGGTAAACTTTCCTTAGTGCGGATATGGCAAGGAAATTTAACTGAAGGTATGACTCTTAACGGTATTCGCGCCGGTAGTATGTATCACTTGATGGGACAACATCAGCAACACGTAAATACAGCCTGTGAGGGTGAAATTGTCGCTTTAACTCGTTTAGAAGGTATTAAAACTGGCGATACTTTAACTAAAGATTCCCAGATGGTGGAATTACCCAGAGTCGAACAGCTTGAACCAGTCTATGCAAAAGCGATCGCTCCGGAAAAACGTAATGATGAAGTGAAATTAAGCGGTGCCCTGAGTAAATTATCAGAAGAAGATCCTTCTTTAGTTTGGGAACAACACGGTGATACTCACGAGGTAATTCTTTGGGGACAAGGAGAAATTCACCTGGAAGTTTCTCTCGATAGACTGCGGTGTAAGTATAATTTACCAATGTCTACCCATTTACCCCAAATACCTTATAAAGAAACTATTCGCAAAACAGCTTCATCTGTTCATGGACGTTACAAGCATCAAAGTGGCGGGCACGGACAATTTGGCGATGTCTACCTCAATATTCAACCCCTACCGCGAGGAGAAGGTTTTCAATTTGGCGAAAGCATCGTTGGTGGTGTAGTTCCCAAACAATACATCCCCGGTGTAGAAATGGGTGTGCGAGAATCTTTAGAACATGGACCTCTGGGTTTTCCCGTAGTAGATGTATCAGTTACCCTGACAAACGGTTCTTATCACAACGTCGATAGTTCCGAACAAGCCTTTAAATTAGCTGCAAGACAAGCAATGCAGATGGGAATGTCGGAATGTAAGCCTACGCTGTTAGAACCAATTGTTCGTCTTCAAGTTAGAACCCCCAGCGAATTCACTTCCAAAGTACTGCAATTATTAAGCGGCAGACGCGGACAAATTTTGGGTTATGAAGCCATAAATAACTGGCAAGGTTGGGATCATGTCACCGGATATCTACCACAATCGGAGATGCAGAACTTTATCGTAGAATTGCGATCGCAAACTCTGGGAGTAGGTTCTTTCCATTGGGAATATGACCATTTACAAGAGGTACCCGATAAACTCGCTAACCGGATTCT
>JBCCSG010000246.1:0-11061 GCA_039200565.1 Cyanobacteria bacterium P01_D01_bin.50
AATTCCGATTATGACAGAGTTGCTTATCCTTCCGGGTATGACGGAGTATTATCAGTTGGCGCAACAAACTTATTTGGCGATCGCGCATACTACAGTAATTATGGTAGAGGATTAGATGTAGTCGCACCAGGTGGAGACTTGAGTACATCCGTAGGAGTCTTGGGAGGAATACCCACCACTGGGGGAACTTGGATGGATATGTTTTGGCGGGGTTTAGCCTTTCCTAACTCGCGTTGGTCAAATGTAATCGATTTCAAGGGACAATATTGGTGGATGCAAGGTACTTCCTTTTCTTCTCCAGCAGTTGCCGGGGTAGTAGCCTTGATGAAAGGTGAAGATAAAGGAAAATTAAACCGCCTACAGTTAATTAATATTCTGAAATCAACTGCCGGTTATAAAGGCTTGAATATTACCGAAAAAGAACAAAAACGATATCGTACTTTAGTTAATCAAGGTGAAATTCCTGGCAACATCACCAATAAACAGTTTTACTTTGGTAGCGGATTGATAAACGCTGACGCTGCTGTTAGGGCTGTGAAGAAATAATTATAACTACTTGAGATTGTAGGGTGTGTTACGGCACGAGGTAATTTGACAAAAAGACTATCTCATTTGATGATGCCGTAACGCACCATTTTTTTCTGAATCATCTTTTTCAACACATTGAGCTAAACACAAAAATTGTAGGGTGTGTTACGGCACAAGGTAATTTGACAAAAAGACTATCTCATTTGAAAATGCCGTAACGCACCTTTTTCTGAATCATCTTTTTCAACACATTGAGCTAAACACAAAAATTGTAGGGTGTGTTACGGCACAAGGTAATTTGAAAATGCCGTAACGCACCATTTTTTCCTCAAAAACCTTTGATGTAGATATAAAAATTTATGCTCTGGGTTATATAGTAAGTAATTAGCCCCACCTGATATGAGTTACAAAAATTAAAGACACTAAAAACCCGGTTTTGTTCAAAAAACCGGGTTCAGGTTTACAAATAGACATCTATGAGAAATTAAATATATGTCATACATAAACATTATAGAGACACGATAGTATAGCTGTCTCTAAATAATTTTCAGAGATATCTAATGATTGTGAAGTGCTATTTCCCTACTGGTGGACTTGTTTTATACTGTTCCTGTCTTTGCGTGAATAATAATAAACCCAAGAAAATTAACACAGTCACAAAATGAAAAATTACCATACTCCATAGTAACTGCTGCTGTTCTTGATTAAACGCAAACCAATGAGGGAAACCAATGTATAAAATTAACTGTGAGGCTACACCTAAGAATAAACCAGCCATTCCCCAGCGAGTTTTTAACCACAAACCAATAAAAGTTAAACTATCTAAAATAGCATAGAAAACATCCGCAATCTGCCAACTTAAAGGTTCTTTCATAAACGGCATTTCGCCAAATCCCAGTAAATTAGCATAATGTACGATCGCACCATATAAGTAAAAAAGTGCCAGAATTTTGAGGTAAATTCCCATACTCTGTTTATGTCGGGATTCAAAAAACAAATGTATAATTTTCATTTATATTTCTCACCAATTATAGGAATCCGGTTTGATTTTTGGAAGGCGCAGCGTGGCGAAGCCATAATTATTTGCGTGGGTAGGCAAGAGGCATTCATGCGCTTAGGCAAAAGGATTGTAGAATATTAAGGTGTACCAATAAGCGTTTCAATTTTCAATTAGGATTCCTATATACAGATTATAATTACAAATCCTTTCTAATAAATATTATCAAAAAACCTTTAATATCGAGTCCCGCTAATTACTTACTATATAACCCAAAGCATTCCTCATTACTTATTAATACTAACTCCTAACTCCTAACTCCTAACTCCTAACTCCTAACCCCTTACCTTTCCTTTTTCAGATAAATTCTACCATCAATCATCAAAGCATCCTTCCAACCCGTTAATTTAAACACGGTATGATTTAATTTTTTGCCATCAGTATATGTGAGATTTAAAGAATATTCTTTCAGACTATAAGTACCAGAATTTGATGATTTTGATATACCCGTACCCCGACGAGTTGCTTCACCTGTATTATTGTAAGCTGTACGGCTAGCTCCTGCAAAACCAGAGCGGCTAAAACGGCCGTTAGAATAAAATACAAAAGTATTTTTATTGTAAGCTGTAAGATGAGAATTTGGTCCTCCTCTGAATCCTACAGTACCAGTAGATTGGGCTATATATGTGCCATTAAGTTTACCTTTTACGGCAATAGGAGGGTAGAAAGTATTGATGTGAGATTTTTTTGTTTTACCCGTGCTCCAGCCATTGCGATGAGCTGTTAAATTCCAGGTTTTACCATCATTCCAGCGAATGAATAATTTATTACCCCGTTGTTGATATTTCCCTATATTGCGACGAGTAATATTTTGTTTTAATTTCAATAAATTACCCGCTCTTGTCCAAATAGCAACACCATTTCCAGACAACAGTAAATAACGGTTAAACAATCCATTCGGAGTTAATTTTGTATTCACATACAAGCGCAGAGAATTTTGTCTTTGCATAGTGCGCTCTTTCGTTTGTAATTGTGAGTTATTTTCTGTTTCCTGTTGTATAGTAATAGCCTTAGCTACAGCAGAATTAAGGCTGGTTGTTGTTAAAACTAAAATTAATACGAGTAGACGTTTCATCATAATTTTCCTTCTATATAATTACTGAATTTAATTCATACAACTTGAATATTAAACTCCTCCCGAATATCTTTTAAGGAATGATTTAGATATGGCTTTTCACGAAGGAAGAGGATTTGAGCGGAAGTTAGAAGTTGAACTCACGTTTTAAAACGTGAGATTGAAATAATTACTTAAATATTCCTCGCGCTATGAGTCTCAAAATATTATTTTTTATTGAATGAGTTTTAAACTTATAACGCGCATTTTTAAAAACCATTACTTTCTTCCAAATTCGTCTTAAATTCTTCCCTATTTTATAATATTAATCTATCCCTTATTGGAGAATTTGTAAGGAATATTATTGTTGATATCTTAATGTTTAATAAATAGTTATTTTCTTCATATTTAGTTTTAATTAAAAATTCCCGACATCACAATTAATATAATATGAAATGTCATGTGAGCAATCATGGCAGCTTCTAAACCTTTACGCCAGTATAACCATCCAGTAATTACTCCAACAACCATGTTTAGAGTAATAACTAAAGTAATTAAAAATATTGTGGGTTGAGAAATTAAGCTAAATAAAATTGGTAAATGTCCGATGCCAAATATTGCCGCAGCAATTATAATTCCCAGCACAAAAAAAGCAGATCTTGGCTTACCAGAGCCTTTTTGGAAAATTTTCCACTGAAGCCAGATTAAAAACGTCATCAAACCCCAACGTATCAATAGCTCTTCGACAATTCCAACCTAGAGTATACGAGTAATTACAGGTATTTGATTGGCAGGATTTTGATTTATCGCAAGATATTCTGGAGGTAAAAAAGGTTCTACAAGTTTAAGCGCACAAGCACTGACAATATAAGCAATAGTACCTCCAATAATTCCAAATATAATTTGTTTTGTGAGAATAGAGCGAATGCCAATTTTAGTATATAATGCTTCAATTAAAGGACTCGATAAACCTACTCTAGGTGCAAGATTACTACCGATAAAAGTCGCAATTCCCAACAATACGCTCGACTGTATTAAGCCGATAATCTTGAGCACAGGTAGCGATAAAGGTAATTCTGTACCTTCTGGAATATTGATGGGAACAAGCAACAGAGAAAACACACCCGTCAAGGGCTCCCATGAGAATTTTTTCTCCTAAAAAATTCTCATGGGTACCCGTCAATCCCAGTAGGAACAAAGTTAGAAATATTTTTAATTTTGAAACTTTTACTACTGGTGTAGAATTAGGAGTCAAAGTCATGGTGACGGAACCTATAAATTAATATTTAAATATATATAAATTCACACTCACTACCAGATAAGTGTGAATAGAAACTAATAAAAATTATTTTTCCCCAACTATACAGACAAATTGTTGCTTGGGTTCAGAATTAACTATCCAATTAATATTCTTAAAACCCACCGCTTTCATCATTTTTTTTACCTCTTCAGTTTCATATAACTGAAAACCATATTTAGGAAGAGCAGTTTTTTTGAGAAAATCTTTAGAATTAAAGCAAATAACTAATGATCCCTCAACTTCGAGAATTTGATACAGTTGACTTAAAGTTTGTTTAACATCTGACCAAAAATAGATCGTATTAACCGTACAAATTTTAGTAAAACTATGATTAAAATTTGCCGGGTTAACTGTATTTCCATAATTAAGTTTTAATTTGCCTGCTTTTATCTCTGACGAAAAACGCTGGCGACAAAAATCAACCATCTCTGGAGAAACATCTACACCAGCAACAAACTCGACTTCTGGATTTTTGAGAAGTTTATTCAGCAAATAACCCCCACCAAAACCTAATTCTAAAACGCGTATCCCTCTGGGATGCCGCCGATTCGCTTTAGATTTTAGTTTTAACATTCTTAATGCGAGATTATTCATAGAAGCATTATCTCTATTTAAAATTCGAGAAATAATTTGCTTCCCAAACCATCCAGAAGGTTGACGTAGTTGTGATGCGAGAAATTGATTAATCATTGTTTCCTGAACCTAGGTATATTTTTTCATTAATCAAGTAATAGGCATTGCATTATTCAGACTATTAATTTACGTATCTTTAAAGAATTTACGTAAATTAGAACACACATATTGAGAACAGCACCAAAAAAATATACTATCTCTTGCAGACAAAATTATGGAACATTACTGGCAACAGTTGTTTATACAAACTCAGGATCAATAATTCCAGAATTTTACCAACAGATTTCGGCTACTACTGCATAGCATTGCTACATAATATATATACTTTAAAGCCAATCGAAAAACCGAAGATAAAAACTGACACAATCTTTCACACTTTTCAAAAAATCATTGATATTTAGCTTATTGTTTTAAATATTGCAATAGTATCCTATACAAACAAAGTATTATGAATTTCATTTAGTGAAGATAAATAACTTACACGCACAATAGCTTGATAAGCGTCAGCTAAAAAGTATTTAACTTTACGGCGATCGCCATCTTCGTTTTTGTCTTGAAAGCGATCGCCAAATAAATAATTATTGTAATAGTCAATATTTTTTATACTCAAAAACTATTATGATTTTAAATGTAAAAATAAGTATAAATAATCTGAGGTTAAATCAGTAGTCCAGCAAGTCAACTATATTGGATTAATAATGGGTGTAAAAAAAATTTTTTTCTCCCTCATCTCTCCACATCACAATTCGATTACCAATCAAAGCAATGAGAAGGATTCAGAAATCAGAATCGAGCACTCTGTATACCCCATATCTAAAGTCAGGGGTTTCCTTCCAAGGAAAATTTTCTTTGTCTCCACGATTAAAATGTTCTGCTTTAAACCAGGAAACATCGGGCAGTTGCACCGCAATTCCCAACACAATTCTGGCTCGCGGAATTCTTTTTCGGTAATGGAATTTAGAGTAGAAATAGTCTGACTACCCGCTAGCTCGGATGCAAAATGTGCAATCAATACCAATATTGAACCTATGACAACAAAGCCCAAATTACGTCATAGATCGGAACAATCCTTAAAACGAAGGAAGAAGGAAGAAGGAAGAGCCGAAGTTGGTTGGAATTGCAATGGGGATTTAAACCCCAACGCAATTCTTACACCGTATGACGGTGGGGAATTAAACCCATATTTAGAGGTTAAAAATCCTATGATTTATAAATATATTTATTACAGAAATTATTGCAAATTATTATTAATAATCTACGATTATGTAAGTATATATAGTGTTGTGGAATCTTTATCAGAATAAAAGGTAGATTGCAGCAATTTGAATTATTACAGCTAATCATAATTTTATCTCAAGGTGGCTGATGTATTTGACGATCGCTCATATACTACTCCTATTCATTAAGCGAGAGGCGGGTAGGGAGGGAAATGCCTTTTAGTCGATCGCTGAAAGTTAAGTTATGTAAATTTTGAAAATATTTTGAGAAAAACATGTATTTAAACTGAGATAAGACTGATATAAGACTATAGTCTTTCCTGAACTGTGAGATATATCTGCACATAAAACTGGGAATACTAACTGTATTAGTTATAGATGTAGAGAATGGTAAATTATGGAAATCTTTGCTGTGCTTATCGTTATCTTGTTAATAGTGTTCGAGATGCGCTCAAAGAGGGGTAGCCAAGGAAAAAATTCTTACCGCCATAGGAACTCTTCTAGTAATTGGAGTAGTAACAGTTCGTACTCCCCTAGCGATTATAGTTCCGATTCTGGAAGTTCCTACAGCTCTGACTCTGGAAGTTGTGGCGGTAGTGATTTTGGTGGTGGCGACAGTGGTGGTGCTGGCGGTGGAGATTGCTGGTAAAGTTAGCAGGAAATCAAGTTATGAATCAGTTCAAAACTTTTGCGAGCTTAGCTATCTTAAGCTTCTTACTAATAGGAATTAGTTACTGGGCAATTGGTGGCAATTCGGGAATAATTCTCGGTTTGAGTATGGCGGTACCCATTAACTTCATTATTTGGTTTTACTCCGATAAAATAGCTCTAGCAGCTTTTGGTGCACAATCTCCCAATGCCGAGCAAGCTTCTCAACTGCAACCAATCCTAGAAAAGTTATCAAAATCTGCTCAATTACCCACACCTCAAATTTACGTAATTCCAATAGATGTCGCTAACGCTTTTGCTACTGGAAGAAGCCCCACACGTGCGGCGATCGCAGTTACTGATGGTTTGCTGGAATTACTGCCTCCAGATGAAATAGAAGCTGTACTTGCTCACGAAATTAGCCATATCAAACATAGGGATACTCTGATTCAGATGGTAGCAACAACCATTGCTGGTGCAGTTTCGATATTGGCGGAAATGTTAAAACAAAACTCGATTCCCATTCGTGGTAAACGCCATTCTCGGATTCATCCAGTGGCTGTGCTGATAACGATCGTATTTGCGCCTTTTAGTGCTAGCCTCATTAAATTAGCAATTTCTCGTACCCGTGAATTTGCCGCCGATGCTGGTGCAGCTCGTTTAACTGGCAATCCCCGTGCTTTAGCATCTGCTTTACAAAGATTGTCAGGAAACGCCGGTAAAGTGACTTTTTCAGGAAATCAAGCTTATGCTCCTTTATTTATTGTCAATAGTTTCTCTGGAAAGTTACTTAAAGATTTATTTTCTACTCATCCTTCCACTGATGCTCGTGTATCTACATTATTAAATTTGGAGACTGGGATTTCAGTAGAGGATGAAATCAGAGAAAATACCGATATTCCTAAAAACCATGCAGCAGAAGTATTTAAAAGGGCATCGTGGCTTGCAGAGCGGGAATCTCAAAATTATACAGTAGAAGAGCTCATTGAAGCTGGAGCGGAAGCTCAAATTCCTCCCGAAGCAGTTAGACAGGCTGTTAAAGATTTACAAATTAAACAACGACAGCAAAAACTAAAACAAAAACAGCGCCGGGAGATAATTAAACAGGGATTAGCAATAGTAGCAACTACCACTGTTGTATTGATGATTTGGTTGGGTTTGACGAATAACTCTCTCAATCATGCTGCCATAGCAATTGATGCTAAATGGGCACAAGTAGAAAACCAAATGCAACGTCGCGCTGATTTGATTCCTAATTTAACCAACATTACTCAAGCATACGCCGAACACGAACTAAATGTAATTCGTTCCCTAACTCAAGCCAGACTTGCATATCTCCAAGCAATTTCTCCAGAAGAGAAAATCGCTGCCAATACATCCATGTTACGGGCTATTGAGCAATTTACAGCCTCCGCTACAGCCAATCCCAAACTGCAATAAGCACGAACTATTTATTAATCTCCAATATGAAATCGCCGGTACAGAAAACCGCATTGCCACCGAGAGAAGGCGTTATAACCAAGCAGTGAGGGAATATAACCAATCCTTGAGTAGTTTTCCAACCGTATTCATAGCTAAACCCTTGGGCTTTCAACCAAAACCGTTTTTACAAGCCATCGCTTCGCGCATGCCCTTTGGGCTTATCGCAAAAAATAAAAACTAGTACAGCGCGGCTAAAATAAACCAACCATTCGTAAAACCTCTTCATCTTGGAAAAATAATACTTATTACCTTGATACTTTTGACTTTTGACGAACGCAAGCGGTACTAGTACACCACAGCTTAAATGAGGCAACCATAAAAAATGGCTGAAAAGCCTAGAAAATCAAACTTTTTACTTCTTACTTTTTACTTCTTACTTCCGCGAAGCGGTACTAGAATATACATCATGCAAAATCAATTTGTTCGCCGATATTGGGCATTTATATTTACATTATCCCTAGTATTTACCTTACTAATTGCAAATCTACCCAGCTACGCTCTCACAGTCAAGGAAGTACCAAATCCCCGTCAAGAATATGGTGGATGGGTAACAGATATGGTTGATATGCTCTCCCCTCAAGCAGAAAGCCAACTCAACCAAATGATTTCTCAATTGGAGAAGCAAAACGGTACAGAAATCGCTATCGTTACAGTACCAGAAACCAAACCTTCCTCCACACCTAAAGAATTTACCACCGAGTTATTTAACACCTGGGGTATCGGTAAAAAAGGCAAAGATAACGGCGTGTTATTCTTGATTTCAAAAGGCGATCGCCGTACCGAAATAGAGACTGGTTATGGCATTGAAGGTATTTTACCCGATGCTAAAGTTGGTAATATTCTCCGCCAACAGGTAACGCCGCAATTTAAAAAAGGAAACTTTGAAGACGGTATTATTGCTGGTACAAAAGCCTTAATTAAAGAATTAGGAGGGGATATTCAACAACCACCAACTGCGATTGATTCGGGAGCAAACAATTCCGGAGTTAAAGTTACTCCTCAAGCTAAAAATACAAATCCTTTTATTTACCTGTTATTAGTATTAATCGCTTTGCCACTAGGTCAATTTATAGTTTTACCATTGACAAGATTTGTTTTCAAAATTTTCGCGCCTTCTTCTCCATCAGTTACAAAACCTAGGCAATATTTATCTCCATCAGGTATAACACGCAAGAGTAATTGTCATATTACAGGAGAAGTCTACTGCCAACAATGCTCTAAACAGATGCAGCTTGTAGTTGCGACAAAATTAGAATCTCATCTCAGTCAACCCCAGAAAGTAGCACAAAAACTTGGTAGCGCTAGATTTCAAGGTTGGTACTGTCCAAATTGTGCCATAGAAGCACAACTCCCTCAAATACATCTTCTCATTGATCAGTTGTACTACAAAGCATTCCATTGTCCTAACTGTGAGGAGTTAACCGTTACCAACCAATCTACAGAAATCATTAAAGCAGCAACCCAAACTACACCAGGAATTCGTCGCAAACGAAGTGCTTGTCAATGTTGTAATTACACTACTTCTCATGACGAAGCAATTCCCCGCTTATCCCCTCCCAAAAAGTCTTCTAGTTCTAGAAGTTCTCGTAGTTATAGTAGCAGTTCTAGGAATAGTTCTAGTAGTAATTCGAGCAGTAGCAACGATTACAGCAGTGACTATAGTAGTTCTAGCAGTCGCGATTATAGCAGTTCCAGCAGCAGTGATTTCGGTGGTGGTGACAGCGGTGGCGGTGGTGGTGGCGATGATTGGTAATATTCCTAATACCATATCCCCTTAAACTATACTTGTTTGGCGTTGCACAATCAAAATATGAAAACCTGATTTCATATTGTGCAATGCTACGTCTCTACATGAGTTTCACCTTTACTACCAAGTATAGGAATACGAAAAATCCTTACACTTATTATCTTCAAAAATCGAGTTACTAAATGGTAACTACTTTACTTTAGGAACTAATGACTTTAATGTCTAATTAAGTTTTTATCTAAGCCCGATCAAATTTTGTGAAATGAGAAATCAAAGCTGGTATATTGCTTTTTTAATCGGAATAATGTGTATTATTCGATTTAGTCTGAGTGCTGTTGGCTATGTCTCGCCATATTGGTTGATGGAGCAACTTAGTATTCCGATCGATTCAAATCTCCAGATGCCCTATGTTATCCGTGTTTGGGCAATTAGAGACATTGTGCTTGCCGTGGTTGTTGCTTCTGCCAATAAAAGCACTGTGAAAACACTTTTGTTAGCCTGTGTTGCGATCGATTTTACTGACGTACTATCCGCACATTTAAGTGGTATGGCAGGATTGTTTAATACAGCCGAAACTTTATCTTTAAAACTCACAGCAATTGCAGCACTTGTGCCAGAAATTATGGCGTTGGTGTTACTCACCCTTCGCAAAACACCGGAAAATATTGATATTGAGAAAAATCCTATAGAAAGTTCAGACAATCTCACCTAGGAAAGGAATGGAGTCGCGAATACCAATAATAGTTATTTTGTCTCTATCCAAACGCTACAATTACTGAGACAGGAGTTTGTTTAGGTGATTAGTTTGTAGGTTGGGTTAGACACAAAAAAAGGTTTTTAACTATAGTATTTATTAATCGTGTCGTCACCCAACATCAATACCTTATACCATTTTTTTATAAAGATACACCTAGGCCAGTGCAGACGGGCTTTGTTTCCATAGCCCCAGCCTTTTAGGCTGCGGGTGATTAAGGGCAGCTTCGTACAAAATTGGTATTAGATAAGTAACGATTGAATTGATTTTATCTTGACTGTAAAATATTAATAGTTGCCGCAAAAGAATTCAATGCGATTACTAAAAAGCATCAAAACCCGAAAAATTAGAAAACCTGTTTACCAATTTATAATAATTACTTTTATTACGATCAATTTTCTATCTTATGCTGGAGCTTATTATTTAACACACTTTAACTCTTCAAATAGACAAGTAA
Organism: Cyanobacteria bacterium P01_D01_bin.50; assembly: GCA_039200565.1. Classification (GTDB taxonomy): domain Bacteria; phylum Cyanobacteriota; class Cyanobacteriia; order Cyanobacteriales; family Nostocaceae; genus Rivularia. The sequence continues at coordinate 10,878 of JBCCSG010000246.1, forward strand.
TTTCCAAAAAACCTCCGGATATCGGACTTAAATACCAAAGGAAACGCATTTCGATCGATCAAAATGAATGGTTAGATACTTGGTTCATACCTACTGAAAACAAACCAAACGGAACCGTTTTATTATTTCCTGGTAATAATGGTAGCAAAGCCAAACAATTATTAGCTCCAGCTAAAGTATTTCA
>JBCCSG010000247.1:0-11060 GCA_039200565.1 Cyanobacteria bacterium P01_D01_bin.50
GCTGATAATGGTGAATTAGGACGAGAATTATGGATTACCGATGGTACAAATAACGGTACTTTCCTAGTAAAAGATATTAATGAAGGTGCAGAAAGTTCCAATCCTCAAGGAGGTGTAGTTTTAAATAACAAGCTGTTTTTCAGCGCTGATGATGGTGCTGGAAGAGAATTGTGGATTAGCGATGGAACTTCTGAGGGTACAAATAAAGTTAAAGATATAAACTCTGGAATTAATAGTTCCAATCCTCAAGACTATTTTGTATTTAATAATCAAGTTTTCTTTACCGCTGAAAATGGTGGAAATGGAAGAGAATTATGGGTTAGCGATGGAACTGAATCGGGGACTAATTTAGTTAAAGATATAAACTCTGGAATTAATGATTCACTACCTCAAGATTATTTTATATTTAATCATCGACTTTTCTTCACTGCAGATAATGGTGAATCGGGAAGAGAATTGTGGGTAACAGATGGAACTGAATCGGGTACGAATTTAGTTAAAGATATCAATTCGGGAATTAATGGTTCAAATCCTGAAAACTTGATTTTCTTTGACAATAAGCTTTTCTTCACTGCTGAAAATGGTGATTTGGGAAGAGAATTATGGGTTACAGATGGAACTGAATCGGGAACTAAATTAGTTAAAGATATTAACTCCGGAACAGAAAATTCTAATCCATCTGATTTCAAATTTTTCAATAATAAACTGTATTTCTCTGCTGAAAATGGTGAATTGGGAAGAGAATTATGGGTTACAGATGGAACCGAATCGGGCACTAATTTATCCAAAGATATTAATCAAGGTGTAGAAAGTTCAAATCCTGCTAATTTAAATGTCTTTGATAACCAACTATTCTTTAGCGCTGATGATGGTATTAAAGGTAATGAATTGTGGGTGACGGATGGAACTATTGATGGTACTCAATTATTTAAAGATGTAAATCAATATAATGACCAAAATTCTTTGAATACTCCTTATAATGCAGAAGTAGTTACAATTTTCGACGAAGAAAACGATCGTTTATCTAACGTTTCTAACTTGAATGTCGCTAACGATAAACTATTTTTTACTGCAATAAGTGGTATCCTTGAAACAGGTTTATGGTCAACTGATGGAACACAAACAGGTAGCGTTGAACTTACAACTATCGGAAGAGGAAGTTTTGGTGGGTTTGAGGTTGTCGATGACAAATTATCTTTTCAAAAATCCACTCCAGCGGGGATTGCAAGTTGGGTTAGTGATGGTACGGTAGAGGGTACTTTTCAAACTAGCTTCATTTCAACAGCTTCAACTAACAACCCTGTAGTTGAAGAAACTGTTGAGGAGACTTCTCCACTCGAGGATATTATTTCCGAAATTAATGTTTCAAATCCCGACAATTTTATCAATTTCGATAATCAGACTTTCTTCACTGCCCAAAACAGTGAATTCGGACGAGAATTATGGGTAAGCGATGGTACTATCGATGGTACTAAATTATTCAAAGATATTAACCCCTCAACAAATAGTTCTAATCCAGCTAATTTCAAGTTTTTCGATGATAGATTATTTTTTACTGCTGAGAATATTCAATTTGGACGAGAATTATGGGTAACTGATGGTAGTAATGAAGGTACTTTTTTGGTAGAAGATATCAGACTAGGTAGCGAGAGTTCTAATCCTTCCGAGCTAACTATTTTTGATAATAAACTATTCTTTAGTGCGAGCGGCGATCCATTTCAACCTGAATTATGGAAAGTAGAACCTCTCAATCATCCACTTACTCCATAAAATTTCCGTTTGGCAAATCTATTTTCTCCCCAACCCCCCTTATGGGGGGCTTGACTGTGATGATTCTAAAGCTGATTTTTACACCTTTTCAACCTGCTAGAGCAGCAGGAATTTTATCGCGATCGTGAGGTTCGTCAAAATTAATTATTGGTCCTTTTGGTACAATTTGATGGGGGTTCACGTTAGGATGACTGATATAATAATGCCGTTTAATATGGTCAAGATTACAAGTTTCTTTAACTCCCGGCATTTGATATAGTTCTTTCAGATAATTCCACAAATTAGGATATTCTACAATCCGGCGTACATTACATTTAAAATGCACGTAATAAACTGCATCGAAACGAAATAAAGTTGTGAACATACACCAATCAGCTTCAGTAACTTTATTTCCACAAAGATAACGTTGTTTTTCTAATACTTTTTCCCAATAATCTAGGGCATCAAATAATTCAGTCACACCTTCATCATAAGCCGATTGAGAAGTTGCAAACCCCGCTCGATATACACCATTATTAATTGGTTGATAAATTTTATCTATTGTTTCGTCAATAATTGTTTGTAAATCTTGTGGATAAAAATTTGCGTCCTCGCTCGCTTCTTCCTCGAATTCGGTATCAAACATCCGAATAATTTCCCGGGATTCATTATTGACAATTGTACCTTTTTGCTTATCCCATAAAACCGGAACCGTTACTCTTCCCGTATAATCGGCTTGAGCTTTTAAATAGAGTTGCCATAAATAATCTGTATGATTAACAGTGTCGGGAATAGCACCAGGTTCATCAGAAAATTCCCAGCTATTTTCGTGGATTTCCGCAGCTACCACCGACAAACCGATGGCATCTTGGAGTCCCTTTAACTGACGCATAATTGCAGTGCGACAAGCCCAAGGGCAAGCCCAAGAAATATATAAATGATAACGTCCCGATTCAGCTTTAAATCCACTCGAACCATCAGCCGTGATTTTGTCGCGAAAAGTTGTTGATGGACGAATAAACTTACCTTGCGAGTCTTCCTGCTCCCGACGAGATATCCATTTACCATCTTTGAGAATTCCCAAACCCATAATCTAAATCCTATTAATTTTGTATTGGTAGACAGTATTTCCGTGAACTACCTACACTGACCGGGAGGTACAGTGTAGGCTTCTAGCGTAGCTTAAGTACTGCTAGAACTTCCTTCGAGGTACTCGACGTAGTAGATTCAGTTACTACAGGATTCCCTTTACAGCGTTTTATAGTTGGGAAGAGTCCCAGCCCAACTCGCTTAAGGTTAATCGAAGCATTAATATCCCGGTCAACAGTAAGCAATTCATGTTTATCCCAATATTCTCGAATACCGCAATCAGTGAAGATGAATTCATCCCGGTACGAAAGTAATTGAGAAGTGTAAGCAGGCTTGACTTTAATGACTCTAGTCCCAGTTTTTTCAGCTATGTATTCTAGAGTAGAGAAAAACTGCCCGAAACCCGCATCAGTCCAGGATTTATTGAGTCCGGATTTAGCTGCCTGACCATTGGGCAAGTAGTTCCCTTTGTTGTCTTGCTTGGTTTTATTCCTTTTTGACAACCCTTTAAGGTTCAAGTCTTCACAGAAAAAGACCTTTTTACCTGTTCTAACTAGAGCATGAGAAGTCTTGTAAGCATGGTCAAGTCTAGCTCTAGCTATTTTTTGGTGTATACGACCTTCCCGTTTAGCAAGATTCCTGCGAGCTTTGCTACCTTTCTTTTTGGCAGCTTTGCGGTTAGAAACCTTAGCTAATTTCTTTTCAGTTTTTCTGAAAGATTTAAGTGCTGGTAGCTTAGTATTATCAGAAGTTGCTAGATAATCATCTTCATGAAGTACCGCATCTAAACCTAAGCTATTACCCCAAGTTGGATTGATTTCTTCAGGCTTAAAAACTGGTACAGTTTTATCTTCAAGGCATAAGGTAACATACCAACCATCAGCTTTTTTGGTTAGTAGAGCATTTTTAAGTTTAAACCCTTCTGGTAATGGGCGATGTAGGCGTACTTTTACCCATCCTTTTACTTTAGAAAAAGATAAGAATAACCATCGCGACTCGTAGCGCTCAATCTTAATGACTGTACTCTCGATCTTTAAAGTTCTATATCTAGCAGCATTCTTGAATCTAGGCTTCCCGCTACGATTACCATTCTTATCACCTTTGAGGAACCTAGAGAAAGCTAAGTCAGCACGTTTACTTACATCTTGTAAGGTCTGGGAAGGAACAGAAGTAAAATCCAATAATTCACCAGAATGAGAAACTTTAACCAAGTCTTTCTTGATTTCTGGTAACTGTTTTTTCTGAGAATAATAATTAGGGTTGTCTCTTAACTCAGGTAAGGCACATTTTAATGGGCAATAATTAACACTATTACGGTTGTTTTCCCACCAATCAAACCTATCTCCTAGCTGCCTATTATACCAATAACGAGCAATCCTTAACCAGTTATTGAATTGTAGTTTTTGATTCGTATCAGGATAAGCTCGATATTGATAATTAATAAGCATTTCGTTGGTTCCTTGTTATTCGACCTATTTATATACTACCATAAAGTGAGTAAGATTTCCGTACAAAATGAAGAAAAAAAGATTAGAAGTAAGATTAAGTGAGCGAAGACTGAATAAGTTAAGATTATATGCCGCAAGTAAGGATAAAACTATGACCGCTGTAATTGAAGATATTATTGACTCGTTAGCTTCCGAGGAGATTGATAAAAAGCTTGCTGCTCTGAAAAGCCCGTAAATACATCGCATTACAGAGCGCAAGGGTTTCCATGAAAGTTTTTTAGAAGAAAAAACTTTCATGGGTGCCCGCAAGCTTTTTATCCTCGGATTCATCTCACCGCCTCACTTCGTGTAGGCGGGAGGCTTCTCCGGCTCTAGCTAAATATTGCCGCACATTATCGTGCAGAAAAACATCAGTCTGGAGTATGGAATTGGACGTGGGAATACCGGGATTGTAGATCCCCAAGTCTTCTCATCAATTCTGACTAACTGAGCAATATTTGACCGACAGCGCTGAACGAAATACAGTACATTAAGCGGAGCCTTCAGCTAAAATGAGCCGAAAGAGTTAAATTATCCATGTCACAGAAAAATAAATACGCGGTAGAATTCCGTGAAGTTACTCTGAGAAAAAATCAACGTCCTTTAGTATCAAATCTTAATTTCCAAATTAGTAAAGGAGAAGCACTAATATTGTTAGGACGTAGTGGTAGCGGAAAAACTACGACAATGAAGTTAATTAATCACTTGTTTAGTCCTACGCGAGGTCAAGTAATATTTGATGGTACCCCGACAACTGAATGGGATGAAATCAAACTCAGACGCAAGATTGGTTATGTAATTCAAGAAACAGGTTTATTTCCTCATTTTACAATTGAACGTAACGTAGGTTTAATTCCTTCCTTAGAAAAGTGGAATCCGAAACAAATCAAAATGCGAGTTTTTGAATTGTTGAAATTGGTTGGTTTAGAACCCGAGAAATTTGCTTCGAGATATCCCCACGAACTTTCTGGGGGGCAAAGACAACGGGTAGGTGTAGCCAGAGCCTTAGCAGCCGATCCTCCCGTATTATTAATGGATGAACCCTTTGGTGCATTAGATCCAATTACGAGATTAGAACTTCAGCAAGAGTTTAAACGGTTGCAGCAAGAATTAGGTAAAACCGTTCTTTTTGTAACTCACGATATTCAAGAAGCCTTTGTTTTAGCCACAAGAATTGGTTTAATGTACGGAGGAGAATTAGTATTTTTAGGAACCCCGGATGAGTTCAAGAATTCCTCGCATCCGGAAGCGGTTGCTTTTATGGAATGTTTGTAAACTGCTGTAATGAAGTTAGTTGTTGGTTGATGGTTGATAGTTGATAGTTGATGGTTGATAGTAGCACCATCCGTTGTGCGGAGTTAAGAGTTATTTGTCTCCTTGTACCCAAGTCTTGCCATCCCCCTATGTCCCATACCCAAATTTATGATGAACGATTTCTTTCTATTTAAATACGGTTCGGAAATTATTGAACGCAGTATTGAACATTTGGTATTAGTGATTATTGCGATCGCAATTGCGACGGCGGTAGGTATTCCTTTAGGGATTTTAATCACTCGCAATCAAGCTCTTCGTAAACCAATTTTGGGTTTTGCGAATATTCTCCAAACGATTCCCAGTTTGGCTTTGTTTGGCTTGCTGATTCCCATTCCTATTATTGGGGGAATTGGCGAAGTACCGGCTATTGTCGCACTTACATTATATTCTTTTTTGCCAATTATCAGGAATACTTACACCGGTATTATGAGTGTAAATCCAGCAATTCGCGAAGCTGGGCGCGGCATGGGAATGACGGATATGCAATTATTGTTTCAGGTGGAAATTCCTTTGGCCCTAGGAGTAATTTTGGCCGGTGTGCGAGTTGCAATGGTAATTGGTATTGGGATTGCAACGATTGCAGCAGCCATTGGTGCTGGTGGTTTGGGAGTATTTATTTTTCGGGGAATTTCTATGGTAAATAATCAATTGATTTTAGCTGGAGCCGTTCCCGCTGCGTTGATTGCATTGATTGCAGATTTAGGAATTGGGGCTTTGGAACGTCAAATGATTAAAGATAAGAGGTAATAAGTAATAAGTAATAGGTAATGAAAAAATCTATTAGCCTGGGAAGAGAAGTAATTAGTCTGACTTAATATCAAATCGAAAAAATGAAGAAATTTTTGACGCTGCTGGTGATTTGTTTGTGTTTAGGGATTGCTGGGTGCAATGTTACTTCGGCTAGTGGCAGTGGTGATATTGTTATTGCATCGAAAGGCTATACCGAACAAGATATTTTAAGAGAATTATTAGCGCAGCAAATTGAAGCTACTAGTAATTTAAAAGTTGAGCGTAAGGAGTTGAATGGTTCTTTAATCTGTCATAAAGCTATTGTTAATGGGGACATTGATGCTTATGTTGAGTATACGGGGACGGCTTTAACCGCAATTTTAGAGCAAAAGATAATCAACGATCCTAATATTGTTTATAACTTGGTAAAACTTGCTTACTCCAAGCAGTTTAATTTGGAACTGATGGAACCCTTGGGTTTTGAAAATACTTATGTAATGGTAATTCGCGGTGAAGATGCCAAGAAATATAATATCAAAACGATGTCAGAAGTTGCGAAATTTACACCCCAATGGACTATTGCTTTCAATTATGAATTTGGTGAAAGAGAAGATGGTTTTCCGGGATTATCTCAAACTTATAATTTGCAATTTAAACGATCGCCCAAGACTATGGATTCGGGTTTGTTATATCGAGCATTAACTCAAAAGATAGTGGATATGGTATCAGGTAATTCCACTCATGGACAGATTGTTACTTTGGGTTTGGCGGCATTAGAAGATGATAAGAAATATTTTCCACCTTATGAAGCTGTACCGGTTATCCGTAAGGAAACTTTGAAAAAGTATCCGCAGTTGAAAAAACCTTTATCTCAATTAGCTGATATTTTGAATGTTGATGAAATGCAGCAACTTAATTATCAAGTTGAAGGTGAGTTACGCGATATTAAGGAAGTTGTTAGGGAGTTTCGTAAGAAAAAGGGACTGACTTAGGAGATGGGGAAGAAATTTTCTGGTGGGAAGGGAGTAATATTTTTTGATGTGATACTGGTATCATTAATCAAATTGTATATGTAAGTATCATGGCTTATGGCTGAAAAACAATTGGTAGAGTTTGAGTTGGAAGATGGTACGAAATTTTTGGTTGAGGTAGAGAAACCAGCGGGACAAATTAATACACCTCCTACACCTGTATCTCGGGGTGGTGAGTTGGCTGTTACACGAGCAACCAAAAAATTTGACAAGGCGTTGGATGATGTAAAACCAGTACTTGCAACTGTCGTTTCTAAGCTTAAGGATGTTAGCCCTGATGAAACTGAAGTTAAGTTTGGACTGAAGTTGGCTGCCAATGCTGGGGTGGTATTCACTTCTTTGGGAAGCGAGCTAACTTTTGAAATCACCGTGAAATGGAAACAGGAATCGAAGGAATCGGTATAGTTTGTTGATGAGTGGTGAACTTGAAGAATATGAACGGTATAAAAAAGCGATTGCTCGAATTTACCGCTCCTCGGATGGAGCAGTTGTAGGTTCGGGTTTTTTGGTGTTCATTCGCGAAGCGCATGCCCTTCGGGCTTCTCGCCATGTTTTAACTTGCGCTCATGTGGTTGCTGATGCTTTAGGAATTGCACGTAATGCTCCAAATTTTCCTGAAGATTTGGTAGAGTTGGATTTTCCCTTTCCTGTTGGCGAACAAAAGCAGAAAATCAAGGCAAGGGTTGTTTTTTGGAAACCCATGTCTTGTCAACGGAGTTGGAATTATGGAGAAGATATTGCAGGTTTGAAACTCGAAGATGATTTAGGGGAAGATTATTCTTTAGGGTTAGCTTTGGGAAAGTATTTGTCGAATAGTTTCCGAGTTTTTGGTTTTCCTGCTGGAAATGATAACGGTGTATGGACAAAGGGAGAGTTACAGGATCAGGTGGGAAACGGACAAGTACAAATGATTGTCACCGAAAGGAGCGATTATTATGTGGAAGGTGGTTTTAGTGGCGCACCTGTATGGGTTGATAGTTTGAATGGTGTTGGTGGAATTATGGTTGCAGCAGAACCCGCTCAAAGCGAAAAACGGGAATTTGTTAAGGCTGCATATATGATTCCGGTGGAGGTTTTGAGTAAATCTTGGTGCGATTTAAAATCATGTATTAAATCTAAATCATTTATTTCCGAGATCAGTAATAATCCCGTTCCTCTGTCTCTAATTACAAAACCATCTTCTAATCAAAAAATAGCAGAACTTTTATATTTGTTGGATTACAGAAAGCAGGAAGAAGAATTTAAAAATGCGATCGCACGCTCTAAGGAAGGGGTATTTTTAGTACAGTCAGGGGAAGAAAAAATTCAGCGTTGGTTGGTGCGACGTTTAGCAGGATGCGTTCCAGATTTTGAAGTAGCAAAAAAAATTTCAATTCAGATTCGTTCTCGGATGAAAATAAATTTTGATGCTTTTTGGCAGGAATTAGGACGAGAATTTGGAGATAATCTAAATCGGGAAACGGTAATTCAAGAATTGGCTAAGTTGTGTCAGGAAAAATCTGTAATTATTGCTATTTATGGTATTAACTCTTTAAATACAGAGAAAGTTGATCGGTTATATAATTTTTGGTCTGATTTAGTTAAGGAAGCTCGCTCCTTACGCCGTTCTTTTCGTTCCCGCTTGGTTTTATTATTAGCAGAAAAAAATAGCGATACTTTATTAAATAAATTACATCCGTTTAACTTTATCCAATCATCTGCAATTAATGAAACACAATCTTCTATTTCCCTGGCACCGTTAGAAAAAATTTTAAATAATGATATCGAAACTTGGTTAGCTCAAGATAAAGTTTATAAAGTACTCAATCAAGCAGATGATTACGTAGAATCAATTGTTAATAATGATATTCCAGCTTGGGGAGAACAACCTTTAGATATTATTGACGAAATTTGTTATACGGTATTCCAACTTGAAGATGGTATTGCAGCAATTGAGAGCTATTGGAAGTTAGCAGGATGAATAATAATCAAGAACCAGATTATCAATATACAGGGGAATATCAACCCGAAAATAATACCAAAGATACAGATGGAAGGACTTATTATCCTTACTTACCCAGCGATGATTTAAAAGAAGCCGTTAACTTAGCGATAAGCCCAAAGGGCATGCGCTTCGCGTACGCACTTGAACGTCCCTTACTTTTGGAAGGAGAACCCGGTTGTGGTAAAACTCGTTTAGCTAGTGCGGTTGCTTATGAATTTAGTCAGAAATATCTATCAGAAAATTTACAACCAAAACAGTGGTGGAATTATTATATTTGGAATATAAAATCCACAACCCGCGCTCGCGATGGATTATATAGATATGATGCTGTAGCAAGATTGCGGGATGCTCAATTAATGGGAACCGATCCCCAAAGATTACAAGATTTTTTAGGAATTGTCGAGGTTGGTGATTTAAAAAAGCGATTGCAAGATAAAAAAAATTATCGAGAATTTGGAGCTTTAGGAAAGGCTTTACAAGAACACCAATATTGTCCTATTTTATTGATTGATGAAATTGACAAAGCAGATAGTGATTTTGCAAATGATTTACTACTAGAATTAGAAGAATTACGTTTTGAAATTCCAGAAACCGCCGAATCATATCCCACTCCCGAAAGGAAACCGATTATTTTTATCACTAGCAATCGCGAGAAACCTTTACCAGAACCTTTTCTACGTCGATGTCTTTACTTCTTTGTTAAATATCCCAATGAAAAGCAATTAAAACAAATAATTGATAAAAGATTTGGTACCTTACAAGATAAAGAAGAACTTGTAAAACAAGCAATGCATCGTTTTTATGAAATTCGCTCCGGATTAACTAATATACCAGGAAGTAGACCACCAGGGACAAGCGAATTTATCGAATTTATGACCGCTCTTTTAAATAAAAACGATGTAGAAAAGGCTTTAAATGATTTGCATAATTTATCTGATAAATTGCCATTATTAGGAACATTATTAAAAACAAAGAAAGACCAAGAATTATATCGGAATAAACAATGAAATTTTTACCTCACCCCAGCCCTCTCCTTATTAAAGAGAGGGAGTTTTATGAGTAATCTTCAACCAATTAAAATAGATTCATTATTATTAGATTTATTCCAAGAATTGCGACAAGCCGGAATGGCTTTAACCCTGGAACAATACGATTTATTGCGAAAAGCAATTACACTGGGATATGGTTTAGGTGGATGGCAAGATATAAAACGAGTTTGTCGTTTACTGTGGGTAAAACCTTGTCCTAATTACGATATTAATATTTTTGACCGTACCTTTGAGAGCTACATTCAGCAGCACGATCGCAAAATACCTGTAGAAACAGAACCCACACCACAACAAAAAACTACTTCCACTTCCTCAGTAAAGCCACCATCAAACCTTCCCCAAATTCCCCCCAGAAAATGGAAATTTCCATCAAATCAAACAACAAATGAAGTCAAAGTCCCCGTGGCGCTGAAAACCTCTTCACCGTTGACTAAATTTGAAGATACGAGAAATAATTTTCACCTCAATCCCACAGATTTTCCCATTAAATTACCGAAGCCCTTCGGGCTTAAGTAAGAAGTAAAAAGTAAGAAGTAAAAAGTAAGAAGAATAAGCCCGAAACATGGTATAAAGCCTCGTCTTTTAAAGACGAATAAAAACTAAATTATCATTATTTGAATCCTCGTCC
>JBCCSG010000248.1:0-11024 GCA_039200565.1 Cyanobacteria bacterium P01_D01_bin.50
ACATCAGCTTGTTCTACAGTATCTTTAGCTGAATCTCCAAACGCAAACCTTAAGAAAGGTGGTGCTAAGAAGGTTGTCAAGATTACCATAATGATGATTGCTGCTTGCAAGGGTTTATCGAGTGCGCCGCTAGCTGCACCAATACCAGCAAATACTAGTCCAACTTCACCCCGTGGAATCATTCCCACACCGATCGCTAAGCGATTAATTCCAGGTTTCCCAAATACCGACCAACCAGTAATTATCTTACCGATAATCGCTACTACAATCAAAAATACCGCCAAAACTAAACCTTGACGATTTTCGGGAACTACAGGATTAAGCACGCTTAAATCAACTCTGGCTCCCACGGTGACAAAGAAAATCGGTACCAAGATATCTGCAATGGGAATTACCTGCTCGTCTAATTCATTGCGTTTATCGGTTTCATCCAAAACCAAACCAGCAGCAAAAGCACCTAGAATTGCTTCTAAATGAATTGCAGTGGCAAGAAAAGACATAACTAATGCAAGGATAAATGCCGGAATTACTATGTTTCCTCTGGTTTTAAATAATTCGGCACTGACATTGAAGAATTTATTGAAGAATTTACCCAGTAAAATCGAACCGACTAGAAAAACAGTAGCGCTGACAATTAGATAAACTACATTAAAAATATCAACTTCGCCAGTTTTCGCCAAACTTGCTACTACTGCTAAAACAATAATACCCAAAACATCATCAATTACCGCCGCACCGACTATAATTTGACCTTCTGGTGATTTGAGATGTCCCAATTCCGATAGAACTTTTGAGGTAATACCAATACTTGTTGCTGTTAAAGCCGCACCTGCGAAAACCGCTGGAATTGTCGGGACATGAAAAATAGCTATCAAACCCGCAGTACCAGCTAAAAAAGGAGCAGCCACACCTACCACAGCCACAATTGCAGCTTGATAACCTACTTTTTTTAGCTCTCGTAAATCGGATTCTAAACCAATTTCAAACAACAGAACGATTACACCCAGTTCTGCCAAGACTGAAATTGCTTCGCTTTGACTTTCAAAGATTGATGTTAATGCTTCCGGACTGATATCGTCAAATAATTGTAAAACACTTATCACTAGCGAATCGGAAGCACTACCACCGCTTTCGGGGAATACTAGTAAATGTAACGCCGAAGCACCGACTACTACACCACCAACTAATTCACCCAAAACCGGGGGTAAGTCCAACATTCTGACCAACTCGCCACCTAGTTTACTCGCAAGATAAATTACAACTATACTCAATAGTACCCCTGCAAGGACTATGGGTGCATTTTCAGCTTCGGCTGTTGCCAGCAGGTAATTGCTTGCCGCTATAGGCTCAAGTGGATAATTCATCGGTGTATTAATTCTTTCTCCGAGTAGTAGATTTGTTGTTCTTGAAAGATTGTCAGAATTTCTAAGAATATCTTCAGTTCCAGTTAGTTCTAAGGAGTTATCTCAGTCATCTGAATTTCAAGAATCCTCTAACTTCAATAACTCCTTTAACGGATTAATTCTGTAACTTTCGTCACTATGAACTCTTGAGTAAATACTTACTGTCCAAGTGCAGTTTCGCCAAAATCAATGGATGGATAGTCCTGGTTAGTATTACTACTGCTATATATCAAGTTAACCGCTTGTCGTAATGCTTCTACCCGATCCATGAGTACATGATTTGGAGGAATCATATTCAATATTCCTAATTTTTGCAGTCTTTGCTTAGTTTTACCTGTAGCACCGACTATAAATACATGACGATCTTTATTGACTGCATCTTTGATCGCATTCTCAAGGGCTAAAGAAGATGTTACGCCCACGTGTGGAACTTCTGTCAAGTCCAAAATCAACACATCGTGATCTTTCATCGCGGTTTGCTCGCGGGATATGGCTTTGGAAACCCCAAATATCATCGGCCCTTCGAGGTGGAACAGCAAGACGCGATTGTTTGCTCTGTCTAATAAATCTTTTTCTACATCGCTCAACAATATTGCATCATCAGCATCGCTAATTACCTTCACATCTTCAGAGCGGAGATTGCTTAAACGTTCAATGGTCAAGATGTTAGCAACGAATACCCCAACACCAACTGCCACAATTAAGTCAACAAATACGGTCAAAATGATTACGCTATACATAATCATTGCAGCTTTCGGGGATACCTTATGAGCGCGTTTGAGGAAGCTCCAGTCGATGATATCTATACCTACTTTCAGCGCAATACCCGCTAACACCGCTTTGGGAATTACAGAAGTTAAAGGTGCAGCCCATAAAACTACAATTAACAAAATCAAAGCACGAGTTAAACCAGAAACCGCCGTGCGAGCCCCTGTTTGAATGTTAACTACTGTTCCCATTGTCGCACCAGCACCAGCAATACCGCCAAATAACCCGGATACGATATTACCTATACCTTGACCGATTAATTCCTTATTAGAATTGTGTTGTGTACCGGTCAAACTATCTGCAACTACTGATGTTAGCAAGGCATCAATACAACCCAACATACCTAGAACCAAAGCATCGATCAGCATGGTCTGGAATTGTGCCCCACTGAATACAGGCATTTTGAATTGAGGTAAACCTGCTGCAAATTCCCCAATTCTACGGATATTATCGGCATTACCGAATAACACAAGGGAAACAACCGTTCCTATTACTAAGGCCGATAACTGCGGCGGAACAATCTTATTTATTTTCTTGGGAGAAAGTACAAGAATGGCGATCGTCAACACAGCTAAAACTGTTTCCATCGGTTGAATATTGGCGACCAGATTGGGTATATTTTGTACCGTACCAAGAACGCCACCTTTAGGACTCGCTTGTCCTAAAAACGGTGCGGTTTGCAAAATCACCAAGATTACTCCAATTCCTGACATAAAACCAGAAACCACGGTGTAAGGCATCAAAGTAACGTATCTCCCTAACTTCAATGCACCAAGGATAATTTGAATTATCCCAGCCATTACTACTACGGTAAAAGCCATTGCTAACCCGTTTTCTGGATTCGCTGCTGTTAGGTTCGCAATTACCGCTGTCATTACCACTGTCATTGGCCCAGTGGGTTCCGATATTAACGTCGGAGTTCCGCCAAATAATGCTGCAAAAAAGCCCACTAAAACAGCACCATAAAGACCTGCCGCAGGACCTGCACCCGATGCTACACCGAAAGCCAGTGCCATCGGTAAAGCAATAATTGCAGCGGTTATACCACCGAATATGTCACCGCGTAGGTTTCTAAAATGGATTCTATTGGTTATTTGCATTCTGATAACACCATGTTTCTAGTAATAATTGTTTGATTTTGATTATTTGAACTTCTCATCTTTGATTTAGGCAGAATTTTCCTTCACCTGGTCAAACTTCAAAGTAAGCCAGGCGATGATAAAAAGTATTATTGGTAATCAGTTATTCAGTTAGCAAAAAAATTTGCAGAAAACCCCATACACAAGTAAATATCATCTTTGTTAATAAAAAATACTATCCAAAGGATGAATTTTTCACTATTTTATTTTGAGACTAGACCAATATACAGCAAATTGCATTGCTATTAAGTCTAAATCAATCATCGATAATTATCTTCATGATTTTTTAATGATTAGCATAGATGAATATCTATGAAATTGTTATTCCCTATAAACAATAATACAATGTATGTGTAAAAAGTAAATAAGTAATGCTTTAAGATTGCTAATAAAGATTGAAGTTTTAACTTGTCTAGGTATTACTATCAGTTCTCAGCAATAAATATTCACGCCTTCTTAGTGCGGTTTATCTGTTAGAGATATATCCATTTTATCCTCTATAAAGCTGTTGCTGCAAGGTTTGACGCATCACATCCACGGGAACGATTTCTCGTTGCAGCCAGATTTTTAAAGCGGCTGCACCTTGTTGAACTAACATTTCCAAACCATCAATCGCGGTTGCATCATAAGCAGCGGCGTATTGTAAAAATTTTGTCGGGCTAGGGGTATATATTAAATCGTAAGCAATTGCGCCTTTTGGTAGATGCGCAAATAATTCTCTATCCAATGGTGAATTTTCAATATTGGGATACATTCCTATGGGGGTTGTGTTAATTAACAAGTTGGCGTTTTTAATTATTTGTGGTAAAAAATTCCATTGATGAATTTGTAAATTTACTTGCCATGGGGAATCTTTCCAACTGTCGCAAAATTCTGACAATTTCTGTAAATTGCGTCCCACCACATGGATAGAAGCACAACCCAATTGAGTGCAACCTGCTACAACCGCCCTCGCTGCACCGCCATTACCTAAAACTACTGCTACTTTTTGACTCCAATCTAACGCTTGCGATCGCAAAGGTGCAATAAACCCTTCGACATCAGTATTTGTACCTATCCACCTCTCATCTTGGCGAATAACTGTATTTACTGCACCTACAGCTTGGGCAATTGGTTCAATTTCTGATAATAAGGGTATGATGGCTTGTTTATGAGGAATTGTAGCGTTAAATCCCACGACACCAATAGCTGCAAAACCATCGAGGGCTTGTGCTAAATTCTGCGGTTTGATGGGGAAGGGAAGATAAACATAATTTAGTCCTAACTTTGCCAAAGCTGCATTATGCATTAATGGCGAAAGGGAATGTTCTACTGGATGTCCGATAACTCCCAGTAGTTTAGTTGTACCTGTAATCATGAGTTTTTGGTTGTTAGTTGTTAGTTACTATTTACTCATGAAAAGTTGTCCTAAAGCCTATCAAGTCCGGCTAATTACTTACTATATAACCCAGAGGTAAGCTGCTACGCATAAAAGAATATATTTAGAAATATTATGTAAAAGCTAAAACTCTCATCCCTTTTGCCTAGCTGTTGTGTATTAAAAATGCACAACATATCATAATTCCTCATTACTAAGCCCCACAGAATGGTAGTTTAACCGGACATGATATAACCTGTTTATGTTTACGAATCTTCTAGTTTGACTTGTCTACCTTTTTCATCAGTACGATAAACCAACTCGCTGTTTCCGTCGCTAACTACAACTTTCCAACCAGGTACTATTACTTGAGCGCAAAATTTACCAGGCTCTGCTAAACCCAAACAACTATCTCCCCAATTTTGTTTTTGAGCTTGGGTGATCCTAAGATCGGTTACAGGTTTACTGAAACGTTTTGTTGCATCTGATAAAACTGTGCTTTTGACAAATTTAGGCAATTCTTTAAAATTTGAATTTACTGTTTCATCAGGTGTTGCAGTAATTTCAATTTGTGGAGATGTTATTTGATTATTAGTACAGGAGATAGTGGAAATTACTAATACAGTTAGGATATATATTAGTGTAATTTTACGCAGTAAGCGAAACAAAGTGTATTTCATTTTCATTAAAATTTTTTGAATCATAATAAGCTCTTGTGCATCTAAAAAGTATATTATTTTATTTAGTAAATCAGCTTCAAACTTTACTCAAATATTCCACAAAGATTTTTTGATGGATATTAATTACGTCAGTATTAAGCTTTAAAGCTTAATTTATCGATATAATTTCAGTCTAATAATGTAAATTTATTACATAATTTTTTAAATCGTAAGAGTTTATACGGTCAGATGCTAGATATGAAACTGCGAATCATGGTAAACAATTAGATATTGTTGCTCATTCAATGGGTGGTTTAATCTCCCGTACCTTTATTGAAGAAGAACGTAGGAATCAAATTGTGCAACACTTAGTGATGCTGGGTACACCTAACGCTGGTTCTCCCTGGATTCAAATTCAAAATTGGGCTTTTACTGCTCTTGGTATCGGATTAAATCAACTTTCTACCGTTACTTGACCTCTTAATATTATTACTGCATTACTAGTATTTTTGGAAGCTAACGATCGCGCTTTAGATCAAATGAAATACCAAAGTGATTTGATCCAAAGCATTGCCAAGAATAGTGACCCTAACGTGCAGTATACGATAATTGCTGGCGATAAGTCCAAAGGACATGGGAAGAGCGATCACAACATGAATTTAGAAACATTAGTTGCAGGAGGAAATTCCAATCAAATAAAGCGACTGATACAGAAATTATTTGGTACTGCTGTAGATAATGTTGTAAATATGGCTTTTCTTAAGCAACCAAATGATATTGCTGTGACTACCGAGAGCATTAAAAGTGTTAGTTTAGAGCGAAATCCTCAGCCAATAATTATATCACCAATTGCTTGCGATCAATTCACCTATTTTACTAGTGAAGCTGGTTTGGATCCTTTGGTAACAGCGTTGTGTGGTAAATCGCAACAGTCAAATTGATAGAATACAGCATAAAAGTCACCAATTCAATTATTGGTGACGAATTGAAAAAAACTTTTAGTTTTTCAAGGAGCTACTATTACGGAATATTTGACTCAAAACTTGAATGAAAAATTGGAGAGCTAGTAAGGAGTAATTTGCGGAAATAAATAATACTAAATTGTATAAAATCTAATATAGTGAACTGTCCATTAAAATTGACGGGTTTTCTCACATACCCGCCTGGGACTATAAGTCCCAGTCTAATAAGTAAAGTCATATAAATATGACTAGAAAAATAGCCATAAACATTAATGAAAAGGAATAATAGTAGTGTATTTCATTAATTATGACGGGTTGTTTATTAGTCGTCTTGAGACGACTTTTCCTATGAGACGGGGAATTCTATTCCTCGGCGGATTAGGCTTAAACTAGTCAAAACAAATGAAAAAGACTACTAAGCTGCTACGCATCTAAATTGTATATTATTCTATTTGATAATGATGCCTCAAACTATCTTTACTTTTGAATGCCGGACTTTTGACTTTTGACAAGAGTATTGTGCATTTTTAATGCACAACAGCTTAGTTCACAGTATTATAATTTGACGACTGATTCGGTATTGAAAGAATGTCAATGATAGATGGTACCCTAAGGGAAAAAATATGTGAGGCACTACAGGATGCTTTTCCTAACTATACAGATATAGAACAGATGTTGTCATTCAAGTTCAACGAAAATTTGGAATCTATTAGTGGAAAAAATGGACTCAAGACAGTAGTGTTTAAATTAGTCCAAAAATATGAAAGTCAGGGTAATTTAGATGAATTAATAATTGCTGCAATTCGAGAAAACCCTGGAAATCCTGAGTTGCAGAAATTAGTTCAGGAAATTGATAAGATACAATGCGAAATTAATCCTGATGATTCAAAGGATTTCAATGATTTATTACCTATTATTAAAAAAAATGATTTTGATATAATAGAAAAAATACTTTATCAAACTTTATCATATTTAGATGAAAATCCGTTAAAAGCAATAGAAAATAAGTTTAAGGACTTAAAACAGATTCAAAATGAAGAATCGAGAACATCCATACAATTATTTCTTCTGAAAAAGATTTTAATTTACGAGTATAAAAAATTAAGAGATTTTTCTCAGAATTTAGACAACCATGAACAATTAAATAATTCAAGTCAATCGAATGAAGAAATTAATTCATATTTACTTGTTCTGGTTAAGCCAGAAGAAAGGAACCAATATCGTATTAATGCATACCTGATACCGAATGAAGAAGATAAAGATAATGTTGAGCCTTTAGATATAAAAAATGAAGAGAAGGGAGTTTTATGTACCTTTGATGAAATAAAATATCAAATACCACAATTTCGTCAACAAGCTGAGAAAAGAATTCAACAGAAAACAAACAATAAATATAAATTAAATATTGAGTTTTTTCTCCCTTGGAATTATCTTAATGAAAACGTAGAGCAGTGGAACACTTCATACAATGATAAATTGGAGCCTGATACTTGTATCGGAGAAAGGTATACAGTTGTAGTACGTTCTTACGATCGGCTGCAACGCCCTGAGTGGATTGGAGCATTACGCGATCGTATAGATGAACTTCAAAAAGTACGTGGGTTATATCTAAACGAGCAAATAGTTAAAGATAGATTTGAGCATCTCCAAGAATTAAATAATTTGAATCAAAAAGAACTAAGAAATAAATTATCAACAAAAAAGATCGGACTAAAGCTATCTTGTCCACCACCACCAGTATCCCATAAAACATACAAAAACCTATTTATAGCTATTCTCAGTTCAGGAATTCCCATCGCTATTTGGAAAAGAAGTAGCAGTATTCCAAATATGAATTCAGAAGATGAGTTTAACAACATTTTGAATGTTAATTCTCTCAGTAAATCTAGTAATCTATTTGAACTTATACTGAAAGAGCGAAAATTAGCTTATCAAGAAGAAGAATGTGAAAATTATTTTGGATATGATTTAGGTGTTTTGTGTGAAGAGCCTAATTTAGAAGAATTCTCATATTTGAAGGATGCTTTAGATAATTTGTAGAAGAAAAAAAATGACTAAATCAAAAGACTGGAAAATCTTTCAAGGTAATAGAAAACCACACCATGAAATTATCCATCTCCCTCCTGCACCAAAATGGCGTAAATTTAATCATCAACATGAAGATAATCAAAATGAATCTACTATAAATAGAACTAAAATAAAACAAAAATGGCAGCAATTTCAAAATACAATCAAGAAAAATAAAAAAGACGAAGAGCGAGGAGAAACTTTTCGCATCCAAGCCGATCTAACAAATAATGGTGACAACGAGCTATATAATAATGTAATTGACGCGGTGAATGCGGCTCTTTATTTACGTCGTCCTCTGCTGGTAACTGGTAAACCTGGTAGCGGTAAAA
Organism: Cyanobacteria bacterium P01_D01_bin.50; assembly: GCA_039200565.1. GTDB lineage: Bacteria > Cyanobacteriota > Cyanobacteriia > Cyanobacteriales > Nostocaceae > Rivularia. Next base: position 8,688 of record JBCCSG010000248.1, read on the forward strand.
CTTCCCTCGCTTATGCTGTTGCTTACGAACTCATGCTTGGCTCGGTGTTAGTTTGGCCAATTACTACACGCTCTACTTTACAAGACGGACTTTATCGTTATGATGCAATTGCGCGTCTCCAAGATGTACAATTAGCTGATAAAAATCAAGTTCCTCAACCTAGGAACCCGGAAACTAATCAAGAAACTAGTAATAATCACAATATTGGTGACTATATTCAACTTGGTGCTGTTGGTACTGCGTTTCTTCCTTCTGATTTTCCACGGGTTTTACTAATTGACGAAATTGATAAATGCGATCTTAATCTTCCCAATGATTTACTAAATCTATTTGAAGAGGGAGAATTTGAAATTCCTGAATTAGTTCGCTTATCTAAACATTTTGGCGATCGCTCTATTAATATTGGTACTAAAGATGGTAATGAGGTAGGTATAAAATCTGGGCGTGTACGTTGTAATGCTTTCCCCTTTGTGATTATGACAAGCAACGGTGAGCGTGAATTTCCCCCTGCTTTTCTGCGACGATGTTTGCGGGTAAATATGCCACAACCTCAAGAAGATGTTCTGAAAGAGATTGTTAAATCACAATTGGATTTACCAAAAATTTCAGAAGACAGTCGAGAATTAGAATTAATCAAGGGTTTTGTCAGTTCGCTAGATGAAGGTGATAATCTGGCAATTGACCAACTTTTAAATATTGTCTATATGGTAACCAATGAAAATGTTAAGCGTAGCGAAATCGATATCGAAAAAATGAAAAACCTGCTATTAAAAGCTTTAAATAGTGCTGAAGATAGATGATAGAAGAACTGATTGCCGTTTTGCGGGAGAATGAAAAGCTAAAGGAACTGAGTGCGGAAGATTTCTCAGATATTTTTTGGCTAGCAATAGAGCAATCTCGTTTTTCTGGACTAAATAAACAAGAAGTTCCCACAATTACCCAAACTAATGATATAACACCTGGAAAAAAAAAATAAATCTCATACAGCAGACAATCCTCAAAAAAAAGATTCATCTCCTAAACCTCAAGAATCACAACCACCTTCCAAGACAACAGATATTTTTGTCGAGACAGCATCAACCCACAGTCAAAAATCCACCCGAAGCGGTAAACTGCCTATAAGATTACCAGATGCATCTGCTTTGCCAAATAAACTCCAACTAGCGCGATCGCTAAAACCTCTAATGCGTCAAATACCCTCCATTTATGAGGTTGTATTAGATGAAGTAGCAACCACAGAACGAATCGCTAACGAGGGAATTTGGTTACCAGTACTCAAACCCGCTCCAGAATTAAAGTTCTCAACAGCTATCTGGTGTTTACATTTCGTACCCCAGTAGAAAGTCTCTTCACAATCACATCGCCAGGCTGGATCCATTGCGTCAGGGTAGACGGTATAAGTCTCAATCCCGTTAAAACTCTTCACCTCGTAAACATTGGGGCCTTTATCTTTTAACTCTCTGCACTCAAACTCCAGCCCAAAAGAGCGCTGTACTGTTTCCAAACGCTTAATTTTCGCTTCGACATCAAGTAATTGGATCACATATTTCCGAAATCTGCTGACTAATTTTGCGTAGGTTTTTAATTTACCTTGCAGCTGTTGTAACTTTTTACGAATTGTACGAATTTTTGTGAAAACCATGATGTTATATCGTTCCTACTCTGGGGTTGATGCACTCTTGGGAAGTCGGGAATAATTTTGCGATAAATCCAATGTACCACTAAAGTTAGACAAAAGCAACAATGTACGACAAAAAGGTAGCAAATCGGGTAGAGGTACTTCTATACTTGAATTACATTCTCGTACTAGTAAAAGTGCTGGCGTAATTGAGATGAGAGATAATAGAATCAATTTTCGAGTTTCGTCTGACAAAAAAACGGCTTTTGAGCAGAAAGCTCAGAAAGTTGGCAGAAAAACCGCAGATCTTCTCAATGAGATGATTGACAGGTTTTTAGAAGAAGGCGATGAAAATGTTGAAATAACAGAAATAGTTGCACGACTTGAAAGACTAGAGGCAAAATTCATGGGGGAATTAGCCGCCTGAGAGAAGAAAATGAATCTCTCAGGCTTCAACAGCAATTAATTTCTGAGATAGTAAAGAAAGGCCCGCCTATTGACAAAGAAGGCGGGTTTTGAATATTTCAGATTTCGTACCACTTTTACAACAAAAGTGGTACGAAAATTATATGCCGCATTGGTAAGCTTTTTACGAATTGTGCGAATTTTGTGAAAACCATGATATTATCCTATGTCTGTTATCACTCGGATACCTACACCCGATAGCAGGGTGATGGATTGTTGGGAAGTTGGGAATAATGCTTTCTGTATTTATGTTA
>JBCCSG010000249.1:0-10993 GCA_039200565.1 Cyanobacteria bacterium P01_D01_bin.50
AAAATGCACGCTGACGAGGTAGACATTGACATACCTCTCGTAAACCGATTGCTCGCCACCCAGTTTCCCCAATGGGCAAACCTGCCTATCAGGCGCGTTCAATCTGCTGGAACCGAAAACGCAATCTATCGACTTGGTGAAGACATGGCGATACGGCTTCCGCGTCACCCTGGCGCAACGGGGTCGATTGATAAGGAATGCCAGTGGTTGCCCAAACTTGCCCCGCATCTGCCCCTACCCATCCCTGTGACCCTTGCAAAAGGCGTACCGGGTGAGGGCTATCCTTTTCACTGGTCAGTTTGTAGGTGGCTAGAAGGCGAAAACGCAACTTGGGAAAGAATCGCCGACCCAAACCAGATGGCGACCGATTTGGCACATTTCATCATTGCCTTGCAAAAGATTGACCCCAAGGGCGGACCTCTACCTAATTCGCACAACTTTTATCGAGGTGTACCACTGGCAACCAGGGACGCGCATACCCGCGCTTGCATTGAATCCCTAGACGGCGCGATTGACACCTCCTCAGCAACCGCAGCCTGGGAAGCTGCCCTCGATGCGACCGTTTACAATCAACCACCTGTCTGGATTCACGGGGACTTGCAATCGGGAAACCTATTGGTTCAACAAGGTAGACTTAGTGCAGTCATAGACTTTGGGGGTTTGGGCGTGGGCGACCCTGCGTGTGATTTGATGGTGGCATGGAATCTCTTGTCCGCCGAAAGTCGGGCTGTATTTTGCACAGCATTATCGGTAGATGATGCAACCTGGGCGCGTGGTCGCGGCTGGGCGCTTTCGGTCGCTTTGATTGCTCTCCCTTACTACCAAAAGACAAACCCAGTACTCGCCGGGATATCTCGATACACGATTGCAGAAGTCCTTGCCGATTAATTAACCAAAACGTTTTGGTTAGCAATAATAACGCTTGCCTTTTTCACGTTTAAGTCAGAGAAATCATGACTCCAAAACCAACTCCGCAAATACTTACAAACACCACTGTTCGTCCCAGCTACCGACCGCAAGCCCCCGACACGAACATTGATGCAGATATCTACTTGTTCGCTCGGTTGCGCCAACTGTCCCTAAAACAGCGGGTTGAAATGACTGCTTCTCATGACCGGGGGATAAAAAAACTTTGTTTGGCAGGAATTAAATCCCGAAATCGCGGTGTGCCATTAGAGGAAATTCGCCTGCATTTTGCTCGTGCGTTACTGGCAGAAAAATTTCTCCCTGGCTTCCAACCAAAAGGAGGTGATGAAACAATGTGGATTCAAGATTCAATAACCCTTGCTGGCGAACTCCATCAAATTCTGGAGTCAGTTAACATTCCCTACTACGTTAGCGGGGGTGTTGCGAGTTCCATTCATGGCGAACCCCGCTCTACCCACAATTTGGATTTAGTTATCTCCAACCTAACCAAAACGTTTTGGTTAGTAAAAACGCTTGAAGCGGCAGGTTACTACTGTCCGGCGGGTGCGGTTGAGGATTTGCAGCGGGGACGCGAAGGTCTGCTCAACATTACTCATACCGAAACCATTGCTAACGCTGACCTGTACGTTACGGATACTTCAACCTTTGCAACATCGCAAAGGTTACGACGGAGGTTGCTTGATGTTGAGGAAATGCCAGCTTTTTGGGTGATTTCTCCTGAAGACCTTGTATTACAAAAACTCGCTTGGGGAAGGGGAAGCCAATCTGAAAAGCAGTGGCGTGACGTGCTGGGAATACTCAAGTTGCAAACTGAAAACCTCGACTATGAATATCTTACCCAGTGGGCGGATAACTTGGGACTGCTTGATTTTCTTAGTCAAGCTTTTAGCGAAGCAGGGATTTTATCGTAAGCAATGTTTCTAATCCCATTCTATATGCGATTTAGATTTCAATTATCAAAATCTAATCTAACCAAAACGTTTTGGTTAGCGACAACGTTTAAAGCGGTTGGTTATTACTATCTGACGGATTCCTTGACGGATATGCATCTCGATTTTGGTCAATTAATACTTAAAGATTATGTCAGACCAAGACACTTTAGCTAATTTCAAACAAACAACTATCGAATTGGTAGAAGAATTTCTCATAGAGAAAATTACTCAAATAGCTCCGGATTCTTTAAGAAAAGAATTTATTTTAGATGATGGTGTTTTGAAAGGAGAACCAAATTTTTTAGAACATTTTTTTAAGATTCCCGATGAATTGTGGGAGATGGGCTATAAGTGGTTCCAGCATCATAAATCTATCAATTGGACCGCTCAAGAACTGCATGATTTTTTAGTATATGAAATGAAGCCATCTCTGGATTTATTTCAAGAGGTAGAATCGGATAAGCTCCTCATTTTAGCTGCTATAAGACCTAGAGCAGAAAAGCCTAAATCTGGTAGAAAAAAATCTAAAAGTCTAACCAAGGTTCAAGACACTGTTACGTTCTTCGACCCTAACGAATATATGCAGAGTCTTATAGATTCTCTTCATAATATTTGTGCGGTCAGAGTCGCAGCTGAGTTAATCGAAATGATGGACTTAGATAAGCTCAATTTAGCAACTTTAGAAAATCTACTGGAAAGTACATCAAAATCAGCCCCACTCACCGAAGAAAAACTCAATGAAATTACAGGATTACCCACTCCAGCACCGTTAAGAGCTAGCGTTGAATCCCATTACCGTCCGGACAAATGGAAAAAAGATGCTAATAATTTCGGTGTTTTTGAATCTATTAGTAAAACTAACCCTAGAAATCGAGTAGAAGTTTACATAGGTGGAGAAAAAGATGGTGATATTTTAGCGTGGGAGGCTGCGCTTCAAGTCATTGATTTAATGGGAATTGATGCTGCAAAACTTCAGTTAGTTTTTGCTTCTTATGCTTTTAATTCTAGTATCAGAAATAAACCCACGTTTTCTTTAAAAGGTACAGAAATAATCAAACAAATAGGATGGGATAAAAAACATCGTTTAACTGTATCTGAAAAGCTTGCAAAAATTGCTAGCATTGCTTTTCATTTGGGGCGGATGTTGATGGAATGTACCTGGGTTGAAGGCAAACCAAAAGGCAATAAAGTTGACGTGAGCGTGAGCATTTCTCCCCTTTGGGTAATTGAGGTTGATGCTAGGGGACAAAAGAATATTTTCACGGGAAAAGTTGATGCTCCTGAAGAAGTTTATATCAATGTAAGTCCCGGTCCTTGGGCTGAAAAATGGCTCAACAGAATGGGGATGAAAGCAGGTATGGCACTGCATCAATTTGGTTGGTTAGCTACAGAACTTTTAAAAATTGACCCTTATCACGATGAGTTGGCGTTAAAGCTGGCAATTCACCTAACTATGACTAGCCGCATAAAAATGCAGGATAAAAACCAATACAAACACAAAATTGGCAGCTTGTTAGAAGCTGTAGAATTGGAAGCCCGAATTGACGCAGCACGTCAGGATTTTCGACAAGCCTACAACCTCAAACAAAGATGGGATAGCGCTTTGACTTTGTTGATAAGTATGCATTGGCGGGTGATTTTTGACGATACCACCTACCCAACATGGCTAAGACCTAATAGCAAAGCTAAGAAACCTTCTAATTGGAGGAAAGAGAAAATCATTGACCGATTGTGGAAAGCGAAAATCACAATTATGCCTCCAGACCCTATTCCTCACCTGCTATTACCCAAAGCCGAACTACCAAAACTCAAGTCAGCCAAACGTACCAAGCCAACACCACTGACCGCTACTGAGGTTCGTACTGCCCGTGAGGTCAAAGGGTGGAACCAAAGGGAACTGGCTACTTTGTTGGGAGTATCGCAAAAGTTAGTGTCCATGATTGAACGGGGCGAACGCACTATCACTCCCAAACTGGAAACCAAACTAAGAAAAGTGCTGGAAATATAAGACTGGCAAGGATTTAGACGTAACAGCGAGACCCCATTACCGTCCGTCTGCAATGCCAAAAAATCAGAAGAAAAATTGTGTAGTACACAATTGTTCTCAATCAATTTGTTTTAAAACGGTTTTAAAAGCTTACTGCACAGGGGTTTAAGCCTGAGTACAACAAATTCCCATCGGGCGATAACATACCCCATCGGGCGACCAGAATTTGAGAAAAATTACTGCTGTCCAATTTTAATTTTTGACTCCGATTTCATGCAAAAAAGTATGCGAAAGAGCAATTTTTTGTACTCAACAAAAAAAGTACCAAAATTCGACCTCAAAACCATACCACGCAAGAATTACAGCCTGAGTACAAAAATTTCCCATCGGGTGATTAACTCGCCCCATCGCCGGATAACGAAAAATTGAAACTCTTACTACATAAGGGTTTCAAGCGCTGATTTTTTCCCGATCATATTTGATGGGAGACAAAAATGGCTGTTGCAAAAAGTGCTTTACTCGTTAGTGACCAAAATTAGCAACCAAAAAGGAGCGACCAAAAATATTTCAAACAGAACATAAAATCTTGAAAAAAATGAATCGATATCTAAAACGAAAATTCTTAAACAGCGAACTTACATCGAATGTTCGCTTGTTAGGAAAAGCTGGTTAGTTGCTTATGCTTACCTGAAAACGAAAAGGAGTACTGCGATAAAACCTTGCGATAAAACCTTCAGTCCACCCACCTCAGTCTGTTTGACGACAGACTTTGCCTCGCTCTCAGCTACTTGAGATGCTTGCTGCTTGCTTCTAATGCTTGCTGCTTGCTTCCAAACGCAACTAACCAAACCAAAAAGCACCATAAGGTTAGCAAATTTTGAGGTGGACTAGAGGTTTTATAGGAACTACTTTTCGCTTCTGGGTAAATTCATAAGCGCTAATCGGCTCCAAAAAGGAGTCCGAAAATGCAAAAAATCCGCACTAGTCATAAGACTTGTGGGGGGTGCGCCTTGATGTCAGAAAACATCCAACCCCCCAACAACCTAACGCCCAACGAATACCAAGAACTCGCCATAGATAGCGCCATTCACCCCGCGCTAATCGCAGCGAACTTCTTTCACATCGAAGGCGCAACCGTCTACGATTACCTTTTCATCTCAAAAGACCTACCCCGAACCAATCCCGGAAGAATCAGCAGCGGCTTCCTAAGACGCTACCAACACGCCGAACTCGGTGGATGGTGGGTTAGCGGGCTAGACCCCTACAACAACTGGAAGCGGATGGAGTGGGGACGATTTAAGCCCACCCACCCGCGAATTGACTCTAAAGGCAGATTCATCAAATACGAGTCGCCGCCCAAAATCCCCAACCGCGTCACTTACTTCGACGTTCCCGATTGCATTTGGGACAAAGTAGCCAAGCGCTACGGAATCAAACGGTACAATTCCCCATTAGCCTTGCGCTTGAGCGGTAGGTCGCGTCCGATAAACTTCTGGGAATGGGTACTATCACACCCAGAAATCCCCATAATCCTGTGCGAAGGCGATAAGAAAGCCGCTGCCTTGTTAAGCCTGGGATTCGTGGCTATAGCCCTTCCCGGTATTTGGAACGGGCGGGTTGGCAAGAAAGACTTTGACGAACGCTTGCATCCCGACTTGATGCCCCTAGCGCAACCGGGACGTAAAATCCAAATTCTTTTCGACCGCGATAAGGAACCCAAAACCCGGTGGGCAGTCTTCCAAGCCACCATTCGCACCGGGAAGGCTCTAGAAGCCGTCGGAAGTCAATGTGAGGTCATAACACTTCCGGGACCAGAGAAGGGCGTTGACGACTTCGCTAGCGCCCGGAAAAAGGACGCATCGGATTTACTCACAGCCATCATCGACGATGCCAAACCTCTTGACGATTATCGGCGCTCATTCTTCATCAGCCACCGGGGACTAAGCAAAAAATATCCAGCAGATATTCGCGTTAATGTCAAGTACTTATCCGAGGTCATAACACTTCCCAATTCAGGATTGGTTGTGCTGTGGAGCGACGTGGGAACTGGTAAAACCGAATTGCTCAAAAAATGGCTTGAAGAACATCCAGAAGTACGTTTTCTCAACAACGGGCATCGGGTGAATTTGCTCAAAAACTTAGCGGGGCGTCTCAAAACCGAAATGTACTCGGATTTGAGTTATGGGGACTTAGCTAAAGCCAAAGCCCTGAGCATTACCATTGACAGCTTATACAAGCTCAACACCGAAATGCTGGAATACGGCTGTGTGTTTATAGACGAGGCTTGTCAGTACCTCACCCACCTGCTACACAGCAAAACCTGCAAAAAATACCGGGCGCAAATTTTAGAAGTGCTGGAGTACATCGTCAGAACTGCGCCCTTGGTGGTGATTGCGGATGCTCATATGAACGACGTGACGGTGGACTTCTTCCGAGCAATACGTCAAGGGGAAAAACCCAAAATTATCGTTAACGAGTGGAGAAATGGCGACCGACCAATTTTCTGGTACGAAGGTAGTAATGAAAGTGCCGTAGTTGCCCAGGCTGCCGCAGCACTTATGAGGGGTGAGAAGGTGATGGTGGCTTCTGACTCCAAAAAATTTGTTAAGAAACTTGAAAAATTGTTAACGATGCCGTTGGTGGAGGTAGAGGAGTCTTTGGATTCAATCGAACCGTCAGGGGATGAGCCATCAACGAAGAAAACAGCTTCTGTTTTGACCGAAGTTGCTCCGATTAACCCCTTTACTCTTGATCCGGATTCCGAGGAAGCTAACCCCAAAGCTAAAAAAGCTCCGGGAACTTTGACGGCTTCATCCGAAGCTAACCCCCAAATTCTTGAGACAGCAGAGGCAAATAATGACCCTTCGCTCGAAACGGCAGATAAAGCTCCAGCTTCTGATGAAACCAAGACGCAGTCCCCGAAAGCGAAAACTAACTCCAAAACGGCAGCCAAAGGCAAAAAATCTACCTCAAAATCAACATCAAAATCGACATCAAAATCTACTTCCTCATCAAAAGTATCTCGAAAGGTAGATGACAAAAAATCTACTTCAAAATCGACATCAAAATCTACCTCAAAATCTACTTCCTCGTTAAAAGTATCTCGAAAGATAGATGACAAAAAAACATCAGATAAAAACGAAATACGGATTTGGTCAATTCACTCCGACAATTCCGGTAGCGAAGAAAATGTTGCCTTCATCAAGGACATTTCTAACTCTGTATTGGACGTAGATGGTCTTCTAGTGTCTCCTAGCCTGGGAACTGGGGTTGACATACCTAACTATCATTTCGATGCCGTTTACGGCGTTTTTCACGGGGCTTCTCAAACTGCTACCGAATGCGTCCAACAACTGTACCGCTATCGTCCCAATGTCCCAATTCACGTTTGGGTGACTCCCAGACCACCTTTTGGCTACAAAGAAACGTCAGCAGCTCGCATTAAGGAACGGATGCTGCGAACCAACGAAATTACCGCTTTTGTACTGCGAATTGACCGAGAAACTGGGAAGCGGGGAGTTGAGAAAGATTGGGCGTTGGATGCTTATTGTAAAATTCAAGCGCAGCGTCACCAGTCAATTAACAACTTGCGTGCAGATTTACGCAATTTGCTGTCAGAAATGGGTAATCATATCATCCCAATGGGTACGGATGAAAATTATCATACGCGGGAAGGTCTTAAAAATGCTGGGGCTGCAATAGAAGCTGCTTACCGTGCTTCGGTAGCTAAAGCTAAAGACATTTCCAAGAGCGAATATCGCGCTCGTCAAACTAAAGATTACCTCAAACCGGAAGAAGCAGATGAATGCGAAAAATTCCGTATAAAAGATGCTTACGGGATGGAAGTAACTGAAGAGTTGGTTGAAAAAGATGATTCGGGTAAATTAATTCGCGCAATTACTTCCTTAGAAGCAGTAATTGCAGAACCAGAAGGTACTATTACCGACCCGGAAACGGGGAAAATATACCCCTTACCTCCTGAAGTCGTAGCAGAGAAAGACCGCTCCGAACGAATGAATTTGCCTTTATGTATGGATTGGGGGAATTATTCGGCACAGTGGTTGGCTCGGTCTACTTTGGGACTGCCAAATATTCTTCAACGCTTAATTGATGGGGAGGAAGTTACTGCTCGCGACCCAGCATTGGTGAAAATGACCAACCTTGCTGAAAAATGTTCGCCCCATGTCAAAGCGATTTTAGGATTTACGGTTCCTCCAAAATGCGAACCGATATGGCTATTGGGAACTTTAATTGACCAATTGGGATTGAAACTTGATGACCATAAAGTGGGACCACAAGGTAAGCAAGTTAAATATCATTTTCTTAGAGCGGAAGAATGGGAATTTGCTCAGAAGGTAATTAAGCATCGGGAGAACAAACGTAGTGTTTTAGAAGAACGAGCGCGTCAAACAGCTATTGAAGAACGACGATATCAAGCTGGAATAGAAGCCCAGTACGGAATTTCACCACCACCTGACCCGATATCCACCCCCCCCCATAATTGTAGGGAGAATACTTTAAAGGGGGGGGTGGATACCACCTCAAACAACCAGGTGGATTTGTCCAAAACCGACGGAATATCCCATAAAAACGATAATTCTTCCCATATAAATCAAGTCGGCGCGGATTTGGAACCCAACGATGGGGACAGCACTCCGATTAGAACCAGCCTCCAGATGCTCCGAGAAGCGATTATCGGGGGTGTGGAAGCGGTAAAAGCCGCTATATGCTCTTGGACTTCTGAGCGGCGTTGGTGTGCGGTGCTGCTGCTGGAGGAAGTGGCTGAAAGTGAGTTACGTAATTTGGAGCAAATGATACCTTCGTTTTATACGTGGTTAAGTGAATTTTCTAGTTAACTAGTAAATTTACGTTGTTCAATTTATTTAACGTCAACAGTAATTGATTGACGTGTAGGATTCCTTTGTCTAAAAAACCGTAAGTAACTTCTTGAAATCGGAAGTTTATCGCAGCTTATTAATCTTCGTCATCAATATCTTTCCTGCAAACTTGTACTCCTTGGTTGCCCGAATAGTCGGTATAAGAATGTTCTGGGGATGCTGCATACAGGCATTTCAAGCATATATCTAAATATTTTGGATTTTTTTCTCCTGAAGGTAAAACAATATTTAAAATTTCTGGCAATGTTAAATTACTTTTGATAATTCTATTTTCTTCCTCTAATTCCTCAATTTCATAATTGCTAAGAACGGGGCAACAAAGCTCTGCATTATTTTGTACTTTAAGCATCATCCAAATTGGTTCGTTTGGGTAGCATGGTAAACCATCGAACAAATCATTTATTCCAATCATCCAGCCAGAAGTTTCATCCGAACCAAAGAAATATTCGCCTTCATTTAAGCAAGCCTTCAGGACCATTTCTCTATCGGACGCATCCAAATAACCAAGTTCTATTGCTCGGTCTAAGGCTCTATTAATGCTCCAGGGTTCCATATCTGATGAACCTTCCCAATGTTGATGCTTTGCACCATCTGGTTCGTTCCATCCTTTAGTCCAATATCCGAATTCCCAAGGTGTTGTTGTTGGGTCAAATTTAAATGAAGTATTTTTCATGGTGAAATTCTTTTAAAAGAAGAGACACAACTATTAAAAAAAAATGATTCAAGAGTAGTTTGAGCAGCTATCCTAAAGTCAATTCATTCTTATTTATATCTACCACTAATCGTCTATTTATAAGCCATTGACGACCAAGTAAAACTTCCGTAAGTTCTTTTCCAACGTGTACGGGAATATCAATTTATTGACCATCAAATATTACTTTGCCAATATAAATATCAAATTTTACATTTCCCCGCGCAGTAAGCATTGTTTGTTCTCGTAAACGTTCCCATCCCAGTGCATCTATATCTTGGTCATTAATAGCTAAAAAATAAGAAAATGCAGTATTAAACATTGCGTCTACTGGTATTTATAATCCATCAGATGTTATTAAATTAATCTCAAAAAGAAGAGAATCTTCTTCACCAAAAAAAACCGTTCATTATATTGTGCCGCAAGTCCCTGTTTCGTTAATTCGGAAAGTATGATGTACTTTACCAGGATGCTTGTTGCGACATTGATGAGAAACTACTTCTAGATTTTTGTCAATAAAATACTCACCACTGTCCGGTTCAACTGCAATATACCAGTTGTAATGAGTTTCAATTAATTCCGATTTAACTTTATCAAATATTGGTTTGCAGCGCTGGTAAAAAGCCTCGCGTTTAGCTTCTCGTTGCGCTTTTTGTTCTTCTGTCCACTGGATTTCGGGGAATATTCTACCCCGTCGGGCTGTAGGAGTAGATTTATTTATTGTCATAATTCTTAATCATTTTCAAATTATTATAAACCTTGAATAATATTGATTTTAAAAATTTACGTACACAACAGGTTACGCTAGAGGTTAAGCAAATAAACTTTCATCCACTTGAAACAATTTAGCTAGGGCTTGAGCTTGAGATTTATCAATAGGAACCTCACCGTTAATTATTTTCAATACAATCTCTTCAGAACCAATCACTCCGACTAATTCTTTTGGCGACCAATTCTGTGCTTCCATCAAGTGTAATAGCATTGAGTGAGGAGTACCTTGGGGGATTGGATAATAAGTATCTTCAAATTTCTCAATCAGCGTTACTAATAATTCTAAGAGAGTGTCCTCTTCCAAAGTTCGATTAGTACGATGTTCTAATTCTTGAGCTAGAGCTATTGCTTGTTCGTTTTCTGATTCTGTAGTAATTGCTTTTGGTTGATATTTAGCTAATAATTGACCGTATGATTCAGGATTAAAAGTATGGGTCATCTTTCCACTTTTCCTTGTCATATTCAGCATGAGTTAAAACGTATTTAATATAAATTCTTTGAGTTGAGTAAACAATATCAACAATTAAACGGTAACGATTACCTTTGATATTAAATACAGTAAAATTGCCTACAGCTTCTGCTTTGGGATAAATTTCTTGAACTTCAATTAAGTTTTTCCATTCAGCTTTGGTGGCAACTCTATACCTGTAGCGAACTGCAAACAAGAATCCTCAAAACCGCAAACAAGGCATTTTTGAAACCACATTAGCTGCAAATAAGAGGGGTTTCAAAACCACATTAGGTACAAATGAAACCACATTAGCTGCAAACAAACCGCAAACAATAA
>JBCCSG010000250.1:0-10984 GCA_039200565.1 Cyanobacteria bacterium P01_D01_bin.50
ATATTATCTGGTGCCCATGCTTCCACCTGATTTACTGAATAGTCGTTAATATTAATTTCACGTACTGTTTGGTGAAATAATTGTGCAATAGCTTCGGCATCTTGCTTGTTAAATAATCTTATTTCGATTAAATTCGGGCATCGGGAATTGAGCATGGCGAATTGAGAACGATCGCAAAATCTCTATTTCATAGTAACAGGATTTATCTATAAGCAGCGTAATTACCTTATTACTCCTCAACGGCTTTGTAAGTCGGCACTGTCTAAACCTACTTACAGAATGTTTTTTGGCTTCTCTTAAAGTTGACGAGCAACCATAATACTTGCGCGTCTAAGCTGCCACTTTCGAGTAGTATATTTAGAAATATTATTTAAAAGCTAAAAATCTTATCCCTTTTGCCTTCTGCATGACAGCCTCTTGCCTTACTGTTGTGCATTTTTAATGCACAACAGCTTACCAACACCAAATTTGCTACTTACTAGTCCCTATTCCCGCACTTCTTCACTACCATGCTCAAATTAAATAAAATCCCACACAATGTTAAATCGATAGGGATTTATATATTAAAAAAAATATGAAATAATTATTAGTTATTCAAAGATTGCCATTTGAGATATTGTATTTCTGCCCAAGTTTGGTTTTGGTGAAACATTTGAGCTATCTTTGACCATGTTGTGCGCGAAACTTGAGCAAGATTATACTTTTGTAAGTCGCCAAATTCGCAAAACATTTTATATGCCCAAGTTGGCTCGTATCCCATTACTCTTGCTATTCCTATCCAGTCTGCTAATGAAAATAATGAAATGTCAATTTCCGATTTATTATTTAAGTCGTCGGAATTGATAGTCTTGGCTAATAACATGGCATTCCTATTAAAAATTTATTGTTAGCAAACAACCAAAACTATATAGAAGCTGGATTACTTGGTTGCGATGAATCAAATCCACCTCGGTTTTCACATATTTATTTTGAAATGTCAAGTAATTTGAAATGCAATTTTTGAAGAATATTATTTTGCTTGTAAAGTTTAAAAAAAATTCCAACTGAGATTGCGTTTTGCGTCTCACGACTATAAATCCGGAGGCTACAAAGATTAAATCAGCGATTTTCTAGCTATTTAAGTGCATTTACTCTCAAAAAAACCGTTTTGAATTTATATCGAGAAATACTATATTCCTAGGTTTGATTAAATAAAATTTTTTTATACAACTTTTTCCTCTGTGCCCAAATGCTCCAATTTGTCTTTAGGCATTAAGCTACTTCAAAGTCTTGGATATGTTGGATTTATCAATATTTATGGGAATAATCAATCTGGTGTTTTTACTCAGACTAAAAGTTAATCAAATAACATGAGAGCATTATTCCCACATCAAAATAAAATTTATTTCCGCTTAAGTCTTGTATTATGTAGCATTTTATGCATAATATTAGTCTTAATACCGATAACCTCAGTTCATGGTCAGGGAAGCTCAAAGCAAAAGATTGAGCAACTTAAACAGCAACGAAACCAAATCAAACAGCAGCATCAAAGTACAGTAAAAGAAAGAAATCGTTTAAATAATTTGCAGCAAGAAGCACAAAAACGTCTTGGTGGTTTAGAGGGAAACTTGCAAACTACTAATAACCAGATTGAAGATAGTGAAAAACGTTTGGAAATCGCAAATCAACGCCTCCAAAAATTGCGAGCAGATTTAGCTGTAGCGCAAGTTTCATACACTCAGCGTCAAGCATCAACTATCGCCAGACTCAAGTTTTTGCAACGCTCCCCCATCAATCAAGGTGTGGCTCTTTTACTACAAAGCCGTAATTTTAATGACTTTCTCAGTCGTCGTCGCAACTTAAAGTTAGTTTATCAAGCCGATCGCAAAGTTTTGGCAAAATTAACAGAAGAAGCTAATCGAATAAAACAGCAAAAAACTGATATAGAAAGCAAAAAGAATGAAATTGCTTTGATTAGACAGGAATTATTAAGCCAGAAAGCCGATTATCAAGGCCAAGCGCAACTACAAGCCGAATTAATACAGCGTTTAAATAGCGATCGCCTTGCATTAGATGCAGCAAGAATCCAGTTAGAAAAAGACTCGCAATCAATCGCAACCTTGATTGAAAAGAAAGTAGCAGAAGAAAAAGCCAGAATCGCAGCAGCTAAAGCCCGCAGTAAACCTAGAAACTTTGTCCGTGGGAGTGGTATCATGTCATTACCCAGCGACGGTTATATTAGTAGCCCCTACGGTTGGCGTAAGCACCCAGTTCTCGGTCGTCGTCGCCTACATACTGGTATGGATTTTGCAGCTGGTTACGGTAGTACAATACGGGCAGCAGATTCCGGAACCGTTCTATATTCAGGTTGGTACGGTGGTTATGGCAAAACCGTAATCATCAACCACGGTAAAGGTATAACTACACTTTACGGACATAGCAGTAAATTATACGTAAAATCGGGACAAAGCGTTAAACGAGGACAAGCTATATCAGCAGTAGGTTCCACAGGTTTATCTACAGGTCCCCATTTACACTTTGAAGTACGGAAAAACGGTACCCCAGTAAATCCTGCAAATTATCTTTAATAATTATCGGTGAGAAGTTGGGATCTAAGAGTTATAAATTTTCTATTCCTTCTCTGATTCTGGCTTTGTCTCCTTGTCTTCCTCACTATTAAGGGGGATAAAAAACTTTATTTTTGGAATTTGACTTAAACTTTCATTCCCACCCAATTGATTATTTGTAACCAGATTCAAAAATTTAGCTCCAGGGGAAACTTTACCAATAAAAACAAACTCTCCCTTAAGAGTTGTACCGGGTAGAATTTCTACATCAGGATTACTTGCTGGTGCAGCTAAGTTATATTCTTTTCCTAAATCATCTACAAGCACCATTCCCCTGCCATTATTGTTCAATTCAACAGTATTTTTTGAACCGTTTGTAGCAGACATTTCTACCTTAGTACTGTTTTTGGTAAAGGAAATTTTTGTCAGTCTGCCTACAGTACCGTTAGGATGAGTTGCTTGAACATTCAATGTTTTTCCTGTGGGTAGAGCGCTGACTTGACTCGACTGCGTCAAGGAAGTATTACTTGTAGGCAAGTTTTGTGTAGCATTATCGACAGTTTTCGGTAAATTCTCGACAACAGTCTGATTAAGCTGCGAGCTGAGTATTTGCTTCGCTTTTTCGTTAGTGAATAAAAACCAAATCCCTACACCACTTATTAGTACTAAAGTAGATATTACCCCTAGAAAAAAACTACCACAGCCATTTCTTTTCACATTATTCCCAGACATAGGAAATTACTTTGCGATCGTTTACAAATTTAAAATAACTTTTTATGCCTGTTTTCCGTAGTTTATAATGTGACGTTTTGATAATTTTTAATCAGTATTGTCGAGAAAATGTGACCGAAGCCCTTCTGGCTATCGTCGCCAAGTAAGAAGTAATCAATAAAGTCCGAAGTATGGTATTTAGCCTCGTCTTTAAAAGTCGAATTATTCGCGGCATTCATTACTTGAATCCTCTACCATGTCGCCTTCCGGTGTACCTAAATATTTATTACTTGTTACTTTAATTACTATTTTCAACGCCTCTCTACTTACTACTATTGAAGCGGAATCTCAAACATCATCTTAGGGCGGCGACTCAAAGGTTGATCGCTACCTATTTGATTATTGGTAATTAAAGTGATATGATTAGCCTTAGAAGTAACTCCACCCTGAAAAACCAGTTCTCCTTTGAAAGTGTTACCGGATTTAATCTCAAGATAAGGATTATTGGATGGTGGTTTTAGGTTATGTTTATTGCCTAAATCATCTACAAGCACGACTCCTTTTCCGTGCAAGTTGAGAAATATAGTGTATTGAGAGCCATTAGTTACAGCAATTTCGACAATAGTATTTTTTTGAGTAAAAGAAATATTAGTCAGTCTTCCTACAGTATCGTTAGGATGTTGTACTCTAACGTTTAAAATTTTCTCTGTTAGTAGCGTACTTGTTTTTTCCGCCTCGCTTGAATTTTTACTATTGATAGTTGAGAATTCAATATCCGATGACTTGTTTACAGCATCAATATTTATCTTTTCTGTAATTATTCGTTGCACTTGTTTGTTATTAAACAAAACCAATACTATAACACAAACTATCAACAATACCGCAGATATGCTTCCCAGTAGAAAACCACTTTTATCATTGTTTATATTGTTTGTATTATCTATTGGTTTGCTTTTTAAACTATTTTTATTCATACTTTGATAGCCTTAATGCTGCATAACTATAAAGTAGATGCTTTCAGTATTTACATCAGTTTGCAAGGTAACTATTTAAAGATTTTTATAAAAATTACTGAGAGAAAAAACTATTACCCCATCCACCGGATAAATAAAGTCAATTTAAAAACAATTAACATTACTAGTACTCCGCCAAGATTACTTTATAGGGCTAATAACGAAAAGAAAATAATTTTTTTTCTACCCCCCCCCACGCCACCCTTCGGGTATCTCCTAAAATAAGGCGTTGGACTGACGCACTAACATAAGCATTGTGATAGTCGCCTAAGTCCTGATTACTTATGTAGCCAGGAAAGGAAATAAAGGCTATACTATTTATTAGTGTGCAAGCAATTAAGTTGCACAATATTGTTAGGGCGCGTAGCTCAGTGGATAGAGCGCCAGATTCCGGTTCTGTAGGTCGGGGGTTCGAATCCCTCCGCGCTCGTTCTTGTCGAATAACTAATTATTTGTCGTCGTTAATACATTAATGTCGTCCTAATTGATATGGTCTAATAACTTTAACTCATCGTCTTCCCATAAGTAAGTGATGCCGAAAAATTAGTCCACATGCGTAACGACACAGTCTGGTAATATTTTTACTACTCACTACTCTGTGGAATTCCACCCGTTAATTTTGGCTTGTCAGAGTACTATGTTTGAAGGATGAAAAGTTCAGGCAGACACATCCCTCATCTCCCCATCCCTCTATTTCTATTTCACATCAGGATGCAGAACAATTAAATGAAACTCTTGTCTAGCTTCAAGTGTAAGAAATCGTTGCTGTAGAGATTGCCATTGCTGCCATAAATCGTAACGATTTTTCTTGAGTAAAGTTGCGAGAGTAGGAAGCTGACTACTAATTTTTGAAGAGAGCACATCTTGTAACCATTCATCTAAAACCATGGTATCTTGCATAGAACCTAAAATTTCTTGGATATTTTTGACTTGTGCAAGATAATTTGCGTATCCCTCACCATATAAATCGGTAAATAATTCTAGCTGATAGCGCAGTCTTTTCGCTTGTTTTCGTAAATCGTGCAGATTTTGAGATGAGCTTAATAATTGTTTCTCTACTTTCTTGTCATCAAAATCTGTAGAAACAACAACTTTATTTTCTTCTACTTGAGTTCCAATTAACCAACCAGGATGTAGCAAAAAGCAACTAACTTCAGGTAAAAGTAAATCCGGTAGGGCTTGTTTAATTGTTAAATTTGCCAATGGTTGATAACTTGGTTCTTCCAACCATTCTTTCAATTCTGTTTTCAAAGATTTGTAACGTTCTCTTTTGAAGATTGTCTTTACATCTGTTAGTGTTTCTGCACGTTGTTTATTTAAAGTATCAATAACGTTATCTAAAACTAGCCTTTCTTTTTTCGGTAATTGTGGTTTATATGTAGTCTCTAAAGTTTCTTTTAAGACATCCAAATCTCTTAGGGAACCAAGACAGCGGGCAATTTTTCCGATGTTTTTATCATTCACCGATTTGGGAAAATTGACAATGGAATTAAATCTAGTTACGATGGAACGCAAACGACGCATCCCAACTCGCATTTGGTGTAAAGCTTCAGGATCTTTATCATTTTTCACAGATTTTTCCCACTTCCAGGTTTTTTTGAAGTGTTTTTCAATCGCAGTGTAAATGTAGTCGCCTAAAGTTTTGACTGTAGGTTTTGTAGCTAATGTCATTGCAATTCAAATAATAAGAGTAATGTTTTACTTCTAGTAGATTATTGAATCCTATCATCGGTTTAAAGTCTATCTATCAGCTTTGATATTTTGTTATATTAAGTTTTTCTTGATTAATTTTGATATTTTTTATCTAAACTCAGTCTTAAGAAAGATTACTTAGTAGATTTTTTCATCATAATTTTTAGCTGTATTTTAGTAATATTTAGATTCCTGTGTATGAATTTTTAGGTATTAAAAAAACGACATATAGCTTAAAATATCTTACGAACATATCAGTATAAAAAATGCATCACTCACCCTTAATAAGTCAAATTTTACTCAGCTTCGATGATAATTTTGCAGAACATCATCAAGATCTCTCAGCATTATTGCTAACTTACAAAAAGCATTTGTGGTTGGGTTCGGATGAAGGTTCTAGCATTGAACGTCTTTCGTTTATTGATGAGAAAAATTTTGGCGAACACAAACAGTTTCAGGTAGCAGATTTTTTCGATTTACCAGCTTCAGTTAAGGAAGAAATTGATATTGAAGGATTAGCGTACAGGGATTATTACTTATGGGTGATCGGTTCTCATAGTTACAAGCGTAAGAAGCCCAAATCCAATAAATCGGATGAAGAGAATATCAAAAGGCTAGCCAAAGTAAAATCAGAAGCAAATCGTTATATTATTGGACGCATTCCTTTAGTAGATGGCGAACTAATTCCCGAATGTGCTCATCCTCAAAACCCCAAGGTACAGTTAAGTGCCGGGAAGCTACAGGTAACAACGAACGGAAACCTACTAATGGAAGCTTTAGCAAATGATCCACATTTGGGTTTCTTTGTCAAAGCAGAAATTCCGGGTAAAGACAATGGTTTTGATATTGAAGGGATAGAAGTTTATCAAAACAGGATTCTTCTGGGTTTGCGCGGCCCAGTTTTGCGCGGTTGGGCGATAATTTTAGAAATAGAGTTACAAGAATCAAACTGTCGGGGATTGCTTGACTTAAAATATCTCGGAAAAAGCGGCGAGAAATACAAAAAGCATTTTATCTATTTAAATGGTTTAGGAATTCGAGATTTGTGTTGGGATAATGAAGATTTATTAATTTTAGCCGGCCCCACAATGGATTTAGACGGTCCTGTAACAGTTTATCGTTTGCATGATGGCAGTAAACTAGTTGAAAATGTTCTTACTTATCCCGAGCCAATACTTGATATACCCTATGGTAAAGGGAAAGATCGTGCAGAGGGAATTACTATTTATGAAAGCATTTGCGGGGAGCGATCGCTGTTAGTGGTTCACGATTCGCCATCCGAAAATAGGTTACAGGGAAAAGCTAGTATAATTGCTGATGTTTTACGGTTGAATTGAATAATCATTACTAAAGTATTGGTAGTTAGCGATAGCCTGAAGGGCGACGCGAAGGCGTATCGCGATGTGCCGGTTGCGTAAGTCCTGAATAATTTAGAAGCTTTTTCAACTAACAACTAACAACTAACAAATATCAATTATCAACTATCAATCACAAATTAGTCGAAATTGCATCCACAGGGCAAGTCGGAATACACTGTTCGCAAACTATACAGCGAGAACGAGTAAAGGTTAATTTAAAGCTTTGGGGATTGAGAGTAAGTGCCCCTGTAGGACAAACCCCAGTACACAATCCACAGTGAACGCAAGCTTCTTCATCAATAACGATTTCTCCTAAACTTAGGGAAACAGTGATATTTTGCTCGCGCATCCACTGTATGGCTGCATCTAACTGATCGATATCTCCAGATAGTTCCACCACAAGTTTACCAATTTGATTTGGGGCTACCTGAGCGCGGATAATATTGGCCGCAACGTTAAAATCTTTTGCCAAAATGTATGTAACTGGCATTTGAACTGTACGCTTGGGGAAAGTAATGGTCACTCTTTTTTTCATGCTAGTAAAATCCTTGGAGAAAACTTAATTCAAAATTAAAACTACCACTACGCCATACCATGAATGGTTGAGACTCCTACCTATTGAATGGGTGGGATTCTTAACTCACACCGAAGTTAGCCCCTTTTGCCCTCATTTAAGAATGTTTTTATTTCGGTAACAGATCTAAATTATGGAAGTAGAGCGTTAAACTGGTGTATGAAATGATTTGTTAAAATTTTGTAAACCTTTGTTATGAGTACGGATTCACCCGTAAATTCTCAGGAAAAGCCAGAATCCACCTTTAGCGTGCGCCTCCGAAATTTTTTGATTGTGACGGTAGCTGTAGTTTTGTCGGTTGCCTTATTTTTAGGACTGCGGAGCGAAACTAAATCGGTTTCTTTAGCTGAATTAGATGAACATTCCACACCATTGGAAGTTGCTTTGAGTAATGGAAAACCATCTTTAATAGAATTTTACGCGAATTGGTGTACTGTCTGTCAGAAGATGGCACCAGATATTGCCACACTGGAAGAAGAATATGCCCCCTATATGAATTTTGTCATGCTTAATGTAGATAACAACAAATGGCTACCAGAAATGCTGAAATATAGGGTAGATGGGATTCCGCATTTTGTGTTTTTAGATAAAAATACCGAAGTCAAAGCAGAAACCATAGGTGACCAACCCCGTACAATAATGGGAAGTAATCTAGAAGCCTTGATTGCAGATTCGTCTTTACCTTATGCTCAAGCTAATGGTAGAGTATCGCAATTTTCTACTACCGTAGCTCCAACTGGTAGCAATGAAGACCCACGCAGCCACGGCAGCCAAGTGGTGGATTAAAATGCAAGCCTTGGCTTACAAAGTGGCATGTAGTTTTCTTGCAAGCATTTTTTGCTTGCGTGGGTTTAAGATGGGTGAGGTTGTATTAGCTACAACATCGCTTGTAGTACTTCGTTTAACACACAATTAACCTCAACTATTCTTCCCATAGCTGGGAAATATGATGTTACAGCTTCTAATCGTTGTTATTTTTGTTATTTCAGGTTCAGCCCTCTGTTCTGGAATCGAAGCGGCTTTATTTTCAGTTTCGACGCTGAAAGTTAGACAGTTAGCGCAGTCAAAAAACCCTTCTGCAGTTGCACTACTAGCGATTCGTGAAAACATGAATCGCCCCATTGCTACTATTGTAGTTATTAATAATATTTTCAATATTGTTGGTAGTATTCTTACGGGTAGTATTGCCAGAACAGTACTGGGTGATACTTGGTTAGGTGTATTTTCAGGAATATTGACCTTCCTGATTATCATTTTTGCAGAAATTATCCCCAAAACTATCGGCGAACGATATGCAGAGACTATTTCTTTACTGATAGCTATTCCTATTGCTGCATTAACTTTGATATTTACACCTTTAGTCTGGGTGTTAGAAAATGTTACAGCACCTTTTACTAGAGGTCAAAAGCAGCCAACAACGAATAAAGCTGAAATCATGTTGTTGGCGGATATTGCTCATCAAGAAGGAATAATTGAACGCGATGAAGCGCAGATGATTCAACGGGTGTTTCAGTTAAATGAACTGACAGCAGCAGACTTAATGACACCCCGAACAATTCTGACATATTTACGCGGTAATTTAACTCTTGCTGAAGCTAAAACAGATATTATTGCTTCTCAGCATACCCGGATTATTGTAATTAACGAAACTATTGATGAAGTAATTGGTGTAGCATTAAAACAGAATTTGTTGACAGCAATGGTAGAAGGAAGAAAAAGTCAACAAGTAGGAACATTAACGCGAAAAGTCGGATTTGTTCCCGAAACAATTCGCGCCGATCGATTGTTGAGAAATTTCTTGGAAGCACGGGAACATTTAGCGGTAGTAGTAGACGAATATGGTAATGTTTCTGGTGTAATTACCTTAGAAGATGTATTGGAAGTAATAACTGGTGAGATTGTTGACGAAACCGATAAAACAATCGATTTGCAAGCCATCGCTCGAAAGAAGCGAGAAAGAATGTTACAATCAATGCGTTTTGCTTATCGATCAGTAGAAAATAAACGGTAAATAAAGTTAGGAGTAAGGAGTAATGAGTAAGGAGTAATGAGTAAGGAGTTAGTATTTCAAATTTCTCCCTATCCCCTTGTCTCCCCATCTCCCCATCTCTCTATTCCTCCTTCTCTGTTCCTTGTTCGCTTATCATTTCCATAAACACTTTCGGGTATATCAATAGGAAAAAACTCATCCAAGTTAATAGAGGGATGGAAACTAAAATAGTTAACCAAATTTTATGGAATAGTAACCAGCTTCCGGTAATTAGGGTTATACCCGTGAGTAATATAGACCAAGGTTGACACCACCAAGGTTTATATTGCCATACGTTGATAGGTTTTTGGGCAGTCATATATTTTTAGAGATAATTAGTCAAATTATTATATAGAATTTTTCTCCAAATATTTTCAATCTCTCTCTATTAATCTCTATAGAGGTAATGATAACTGTATCGGTGTTCGATGTTGCTCAATTTCTTTTGATGACAATCTAAAACCAGATCCTAAATATTCTCTAACACTCCCCGCTAAATAAAAAGCAAATAATGGTGAAACTGCATTACCGATTTGATTAAAACAACTTGTTTGAGCACCAACAAATTCAAACCAATCGGGAAAACTTTGTAATCTACCAGCTTCTTTTAACAATAAACGTCGTCGTCTACCGTCGGCAAGTTTAATTCGATGCATATCTCCTGTAGCGCCAGCCAAATTTCTACAGGTTAATGTTCTGGCTGGTTTATTTAAATGCAAGTCGCGGGGATTTTTACAAGCGGATGCTTTTTCATATTTTGCAACATATTCATCCATACTAGCAGTGAGAAATTTGGATTCTGGAGGTGCTGAAAATGCTAGTTCTCCTAATGCTTCTCCTGTGGTAATTCTTCTTTCTAATATATGAGGAAATTTAAACTTTCCTTGATGCCCAATTACTATTAAACGTTCGCGATTTTGAGGAACACCAAAGTTAACTGCATTTAATAATTTATATTCAACTATATATCCTAAATTTTGCAGCGATTGAATAATTTCTTCAAAATACCATTTATTCTTATAAAGCAAACCCCGGACATTTTCAAATAACCAAATTTGAGG
>JBCCSG010000251.1:0-10922 GCA_039200565.1 Cyanobacteria bacterium P01_D01_bin.50
CATCGGATTTATTATTAAAAGCTGGTGGCAACGTACAATTAGGTGGATTAGGTTTTAGCGGAAATTTAATTCAAGATAGTTTATTTAGTGATGACGATTCTGATGATGATGACGGTCAACTTGTTGGTTTCTATCAACTGCGTCAAGGACTTTCAAATAATTTAACTTTTGAAAGTTCATTACAAGCAGTTCCTGATTCTTTTCAAGGACAAGCTGGTTTAGTTTGGCGTTTAGCAAATCCCGTTATCTTATCAGCAAGTGTGGGTAATTCTTTTGATAGAGTCGGTTACGCTGCCAACTTAGATGTAGAGTTAGATAAATTAGAAATAAATGCCAATTCCCAATCTTTACCACAAGGATATAGAAATGGTAAAGATACTAGTTCGGAACGTACAAATCATAGTTTAGAATTCAAATATCGGTTCGGGAATAAATTAAATTTAGGCTTTATTGCTCGCAGTCGTGAAAGTCTAAATGAATCCGATGATTATATTTTGCCAACTTTTTCTGCTCGTCCTCTTTCTAATCTATCTTTAAATGGAAGACCTGATATTTACGGAAATTATTTATTCAACGCTTTTTTCAGGCCTAATAGAGCAACAAGATTATCTTTTAATACTTATGGTGATTCCTACAATTCAGATTTGAGATATAGTCTAAGCCGTAATAATCAACTATTTTTTGGAACAGAATTTGGTAACGATTCAGATGCTCGTTATTCAATAGGTTTCGGCCATAATGCTTCGAGCTTGAGCAAATTAAGCTGGAATGTGGGATTAGCCTACAGCGATGGAGAAGTGGGGCCGAGTGCGGGTGCTAGTATGCAAGTACTACCAGGATTATTTGCCAGACTCAATTATCGAGCTATACCTTCTAGAGGAGGCAGTTTAAGCGGATTGGATGACGGGCGTTTGAGTCTATCATTGACATCAGATATGTCTGTGGCTGGCGGCAGATTCACTCCTGCAAGATATAGCGGCATCAGCAAAGAGCGCGGAGCAATTTCCGGTAAACTGGCGATCGAAGGAGAAAGCAAAGGCTTTGATTTAAGCAATTCAATTGTGCGCGTTTACGATACTCGTAATAAAAGTGTAGGTGCGACAAAAACTGACTCTAACGGTAACTTCTTTGTCGGTAACTTACGAGAAGGAGTTTATGTAATTGAACTTGAGCCAGAAGAATTACCAATCGAACTCGCAGTATCTAAAACTAGTTTAGTAGCCGAGGTTGCTCCTTCTGGGGTGACTAGGGTAGACTTCCCGGTGAGAACTGAATATGGGATTGCAGGAAAGATTACAGATGTATCCGGTCAACCTTTGACAGAAGTAAGTATAGAATTAATAAATAATGCTGGCGCACGAGTATTATCTGGAACAACGGATCAATTTGGTCTTTATCGTCTTGATGGTATTCCTGTTGGTAAATATACCTTGCGCGTGTCTCCAGAAGATGAGTTAAATTCCAACGGTACTCTTCCGAAACGACAAGTAGAAATTAAAAATAAATTTGTTTATAACCAAAATCTACAGTTACCTGTTTCCGCAGCGACGAAGGAGGAAAAGTAGTGAGTGGTGAGTGGTGAGTGGTGAGTAGTTGTCAGTTAATTGTTTGATTTTCAATAATCACATATTTTGTACCTTAGGGGTAATCAGGCTGTGGAATCAATTTAATAGCATGGCTCGCAACTGGCACATTTTTTCGTAGGATGCTCGTACACTGACTGATTTTTTAACCTAATAATAAGGCAATCAGGGTACGGCACCATCCGAGTGTTGTGACAATCGCTGATATCTTACTCCAATCGTCTTAACCCCACATTCTCGCCTTGAAATGAATCTTGGCTACATATCAAGTACGTTAAAACGTACTAAAACCCTCTATCAGTCGTCTTTAGACGACTTCTGCTATTAGCCTTAGAATTCATTCTAAGGTGGTTGTTGAGAATGATGCAAGATGCAAGTAGAATGTAATTTTCTAAATAAAATAATTTAACTTCAAAAATTTAACTAACTTAACGCCACAAAAAATAACTGTTCACTGATTTATTTAGCTAATCTGGGAATTTTTCAAGTTTTGATACTAGCTCAGGATCATTTTTTTCTAAATAATCAATTAGCTCTGGTAATTTATTTCTTCTAACTAGATACTCTGCTAAATCATTAGCTTTGCTCATTCCTTGACCAGTCAATTTAGAATATTTAATATTTAAATCCTGACAAAGGTTTCTGAGTTTATGATCGTCATAATAATATTCTTCTAACCATTGACGTAATAAACCAGGATTGTCCTTATATTTATTTATTATTAAGTCAATCAATGAATCGGTAGATAAATCTTCTTCTTGATCGTCTTCTACTGGCGAAATATAAAAAATATCATGATTATAAAATTTACACCTATCTTGAATTTCTAATATTATTTTTTTTGCATCACTTGTGTCATTCTGAAGCAACTCCCACAGCTGAGTAATTTGATCTGAAACTGCGATTTTTCTTAATGCAGATGCGGCACTCCTACGAACATAGGTATCTCGATCATTTAAAGCTTTAATAAGAGGCTCAACTGCTGTAGAACTGCCGATATTTCCTAATGCATCTGCGGCTCTCCTACGAACAGCGGAATCTCGATCATTTAAAGCATTAATAAGAGGCTCAACTGCTGTAGAACTGCCGATTTTTCCTAATGCTTCTGCGGCTCTCATACGAACATCTTCATCTCGATCATTTAAAGCATTAATAAGAGGCTCAACTGCTGTAGAACTGCCGATTTTTCCTAATGCCTCTACGGCTCTCGTACGAACATAGGAATCTTGATAATTTAAAGCATTAATAAGAGGCTCAACTGCTGTAGAACTGCCGATTTTTACTAATGCATCTGCGGCACTCATACGAACATAGGAATCTCGATCATTTAAAGCTTTAATAAGAGGCTCAACTGCTGTAGAACTGCGGATTTTTCCTAATGCATCTGCGGCTCTCCTACGAACATAGGAATCTTGATGATTTAAAGCATTAATAAGAGGCTCAACTGCTGTAGAACTGCCGATTTTTCCTAATGCCTCTGCGGCTCTCCTACGAACTTCGGAATCTCGATCATTTAAAGCTTTAATAAGAGGCTCAACTGCTGTAGAACTGCCGATTTTTCCTAATGCATCTGCGGCTCTCCTACGAACTTCGGAATCTCGATCATTTAAAGCTTTAATAAGAGGCTCAACTGCTGTAGAACTGCCGATTTTTCCTAATGCATCTGCGGCTCTCCTACGAACATAGTAATCTTGATGATTTAAAGCTTTAATGAGAGCCTCAACTGCACAATCTGAAGCAGTAAAATCTAATAATTCAGTTTCTAGTAACTTAGATAATTTTTGATTTAAAAATTCTTTATTTAAAATAAGATTTACTGTCAGTTGCTGAAACTCTGATTTCACCTCTCCTGCTAACCGCGCACCCAATATCAAATCCACATCTAACGCTGACTGCACTAACTGCTCTGCTTGTGTTGTATTTTCAACTAATGCCAGCATTACCGCTAAAGGTTCAGTCCATTTCAACAAGTTTAAATAATCGCGTTTTAATTCCTCATCACTCAAATTCGGTAACAACCGCAGTAAACATTCAGCCGCATAATATTCTTGTAATAACTGGTGGCGAAACTCGATTTGGTTACCACTTCTTACTTGAATTAAATGATGCTTGATTAAATCATCTAACCAACACTTTGCATTATCGCGGGGTTTATCACATTTCTCAGCATCAAGATATTGAGTAAAAATCTCTTCTACTTCCCACTTGGGAATCGCAACGCGAAATTCCGTTTCAGGTTTCCCCTGCATCATTTTAAACGCGAGATGTTCCAGTAAAGACTTCCACCAACGTCTCGATTGTGCTGCAACATCTCCTCGCCAGTTGCTTTCATAGCTTTGGGTAAAAAAACGAAATACCATCCCCAAATTTGGCGGAATATTCCCCGTTTGCTGAAATAACCCGCATAACATCCACAGCAACAACGGCGTTTTACCAAACTCCTGCAATCTATCCTTCAAACATTGCAACAATTCCTCACCCTGCTCCGGTAGATACCCCATAACAAAATCGCGCATCTGATTTTCATTTAGGGGTTGCATTTCCAACTTTTTCTCAATTCCCAAATCACCACCGACACTTAAATCCCTCGTGGTGAAAATCATTGGTGTCTGTGGAAAATCTTTACGAAATGCTACAACTTGTCGCCGCGCTTCTTCTGATGGAAGTTCGTTTACACCGTCAATGAGCAGCAAAAATCTACCTTGACGCAGTAGATTCTTTAAAGTTGATTCATCAAAGTTTAGGTTTGCATCGTGCTGTAGTAAAAATGCTTCGATGCGTTCAAAAATTGAACTTTGCCAATAGCGTAATTCTACAAGTACAGGAACACTCCACCCCTCCCCCGTTTTATCTAAAGCCAAAACTCCCTTCTCCGTTGACGGGGAGGGGCTGGGGGTGGGGTGATTTGCTTCTTCCAACAATAACCGTTTTAAAGCCGTCGATTTACCCGAGCCTGGCTTACCCACTAACAACACATGATTTTTAGCGTATTTACGAATACCTGATAATACAGGTAAACGTTCTGTTTTTTCTTGTTCTTGTTTTGACTCTACCCTTTGCACCATCAAACCAAAATCAAAAGGCGATGAAAACTGTTTTTGCCTTTTTTTATCTTCCGCATCTGTCAAAGTGTAGAGTTTCCACCAGCAATTGTAATTTTCATCTTCGCTGATTGATTTGAGATAGGTTTCAAACTGTAGATGATTAGTTATTGTCACTTGCAGATGCGATAAGCCTTCGGCATGCGCTTCGCGATCGCTTGAACTTCTCATTTTTATTTGTCCACTATAAATATAGCGATTTTCACTTCGATAGAATATTTGACCTCACCCCGCCCTCCGGGCACCCCTCTCCTTAGTAAGGAGAGGGGATGGGGAGCCACTGCGTTGGGCGGGTTCCCCGACTTGAAGCAAGTGGCGTGGTGAGGTTTTGAGTGTATTGGAGAAAAGTTGTAATACCAATTCTGTAGGAGGCTGCGCTTAATCGCTCTCACTCTAGCTATGGTGGAGCTACCACTACAAAGCCAACCTGCGTTGGCTTTCATAGGGGCCCATCTTTATAAAGAAATGGTATTAAGAGACTGTACATAAAAATGCACCTTTTGACTAAGTTCTAACTATTACAGAACTTACGCAATTGTCACAAAACCTTGGTTGGTGCGTGACACGAAAAGCTGAATTTTTCGTTTACAATCAGTCAGTGTACAAGCACCCTACAAAAATATACCTTTTTACTAAGTTCTAACTATTATTAAGTTTCTCTTCAAAGACGTTTGCAACATATTCCAAACTAAACTGACGCAAGTCAATATAACTAGTTGTTTTATTAATTCCGGGAATGTGTGTATCATCAACTCTTAATGGAAGAATATATTCTGAATTTTCTTCAAAAGCTCTTGCTTGCATCTGCTTGAGTTCATGTTTAGTCCATACCTTTTGACTATAAGCTTCGGATAAAAATACTATGCAATACCTAGCTTTATCTCTGAAAATTGATTGAAAATGTTGATAAAGGTCTTTTCCCCAAAGACTTGCTTGCTCATATTCATCGTAAAAGACTTTTAAACCTTTTTTTGTTAGTATTTCAGCCAGTTTTCCCGCACTAACACGGTCTTCACTTGCAAAAGAAATTGCCACATGATAGTCAAAGTTACTTGGAATTGCCTCTTCTGTAATAATATCTGTTTGAGATTTTTCAGGGACTTCAATTGTTGGGGAATTATTCGTTTCCCTGACTCCGAAAAATTTAAACAGTCTTGGTACTAAATCGGAGTCATTTTTTTCTAAATAATCAATTAGTTGTGGTAATTTTTCTCTTGTGACTAAGTGCTCTGCTAAATCATTTGCTTTATTTATTCCTTGACCGATCAAAGCATAATATTTAATATTTAAATCCTGACAAAGGTTCTTGAGTTTATCCTCATCATAAAAATATTCTTGTAACCATTGACGTAATTTTCCACGATTTTGATTAATTTTTGTGATTAAATTGTTTTGTATATCCATTTTTCAAATATTTCTATACTAGGAAATAATGTTACTCAAGACTTACGTAAGTGTGACGCACTAACAGGATTGCTTGTGGCGATCGCGTAAGTCCGTCCTGATTTAATTTAAGATATTAATACCAGAGTTCCTGTTATACCTGTCGCACCTGCCCATCAGAAAGATCATCATGGCGAAATCAAAGAAAAATGCCAATCCAAAGAAGTTATCTCACCCAAAATATTATCTCAACCGAGAGTTGAGCTGGCTAGAATTTAACAATAGGGTATTGCATGAAGCAATGGATCCCCGAACGCCACTATTAGAACGTCTGAAATTTTTGGCAATTTTCTGTAATAATCTTGATGAATTCTTCATGGTGCGAGTTGCAGGCTTAAGACAACAAGTCGAAGCAAAAGTTAGCAGCACAAGTTTTGATGGCCGCACTCCGCAACAACAATTAGAAGAAATAAGCTTTTTTTTACGCCCTTTAGTAGTTCAACAACACCAGCATTTTGAAAAGAAACTACGCCCTGAGTTGGTATCTCACGGTATTCATATTCTTGATTACATAGATTTAAACCAGAAGCAGCGCAAGCATTTAGACAATTGCTTTAAAGAACAAGTTTTTCCAGTTATTACCCCACTTGCTGTAGATCCTTCCCATCCTTTTCCCTATATTTCTAATCTCAGCTTGAATTTGGCAGTTGTAGTCAAAAACCCCGAAACGGAAGAAGAATTTTTTGCCAGAATCAAAGTTCCGAAAGTGCTACCGCGATTCTTAGCTTTACCACCAGAGTTAGGAATTGAACGAAATGGTAAATCTTGTATTTGGACTGGCGTACCCATCGAACAAGCGATCGCTCATAATTTAGAGTGTTTATTCCCAGGAATGAATATCCAGGAATATTACACTTTCCGGATTACTCGCGATGCTGACTTAGCTTTAGAAGAAGATGAAGCAGATGATTTGTTATTAGCAATCGAACAAGAACTGCGAAAGCGACGCGCTGGAGGAAATCCAGTTAGAATCGAACTGCAATCCACAACACCAAGTGAAGTCCGAACAAGGTTGTTGGAAGTCCTGGATTTATCGGAAAATGATGTATATGAAATAGATGGTCTAGTAGGATTGGGTGATCTAATGTACTTTTTGTCACTAGCAGTTCCCCAACTAAAAGATCCACCCTGGAAACCTGTAGTACCTCCTAGTCTGCAAAGGATCAAAGATTCAACTGTCCGTAATATGCAGCCTATAGAGGAAGGAAAAGATTTTTTCAGCGCGATCGCAGAAGGAGATTTGTTCGTACACCATCCTTATGAATCCTTTAGTGCATCAGTAGTACGTTTTATTACTCATTCTGCTGGGGATCCAGATGTATTGGCAATTAAAATGACCCTTTATCGGACTTCTGGGGATTCGCCAATTATAAATGCTTTGATAAGTGCAGCTGAAAATGGTAAGCAGGTGTCCGTACTTGTAGAACTAAAAGCACGCTTTGATGAAGAGAACAATATTTACTGGGCTAGGCGTTTAGAAAGTGTAGGCGTTCATGTGGTGTACGGACTTGTAGGTCTAAAAACTCACAGTAAAATTGTTATGGTTGTACGTCGGGAACAAGAGCACATCCGGCGTTACGTGCATATTGGCACTGGAAACTATAACCCGAAAACAGCAAGAATTTATACAGACGTGGGATTATTCAGTTGCCGAGAAGAATTAGGGGCTGATGTTACCGATGTATTCAATTTTTTGACTGGCTATTCTCGGCAAAAAGCTTACAGACAATTGTTAGTCGCACCAGTGAATATGCGAGAACGTTTTATGATGTTGATTAATCGGGAAAAAGAAAACGTTCAAAACGGTCATTCTGGGCGCATCGTAGCTAAAATGAACTCCTTAGTAGATCCTCAAATAATTGAAGCCTTATACGAAGCTTCCCGTGGGGGAGTACAAATTGACTTAATTGTACGAGGAATTTGCTGTTTGCGTCCAGGACTCAAAGAAGTAAGTGAAAATATTCGTGTAATTAGTATAGTCGGCCGCTTTTTAGAACACTCCCGAATTTTTTACTTCTACAATAACGGCGAAGAAGAGATTTTCATTGGCAGTGCAGACTGGATGCCGCGCAATTTAGATCGAAGATTAGAAGTGATAACCCCGATACAAGATTCGGATATTGCCAAAGACATACAAGAGATATTAGGAATTATGCTTGCCGATAACCGTCAAGCTTGGGAACTACAGTCAGATGGTAGTTATATCCAGAGGAAACCTCATGAAGACTCCCCCGAAGCTGCTTCCCAGAAAACATTAATGCAAATTGCTACTAATAAAAGTACAAATATCTCAAATTTAATCGGTTCTAAAAGGAATTCTTTGTATCTTGTTGACTTGACTTAATCTAATGTTTAGATAAATTTTATAGCCTTTGGGCAAAAAAAGTTATACTTGCCATTAATGCATAGGATTTATTCAACCATAGGATAGAGTTAGTTGCCCTACCTTATCCCATACACTATAAAGGTTATTGTATGTTATTTCGTTTTATATAGATGTTAATGTTGTCCTGTGAGCCTTCTACCTTAAGGGTTCTAGTAGTTGACGACCACGAGTTGACTCGTTTAAGCCTCCAACTAGCTTTTTCTTCTCAGGAAAATATTCAAGTAGTAGGTATGGCTAGCAACGGTAAAGAAGCTCTAGATATGGTGAAAAGCTGCTATCCCGATGTGATTGTGCTAGATTTGCAAATGCCGATAATGGATGGTTGGAGTGCTTCGTGTAAGATTAAAGATATATCTCCTCAAACTCAAATTATTGCTTATTCTTCTGTAGAGGAAAAATATTTTCAAGATACGAGAGCAACTAGCAAGGTAGATGCTTTCTGTCGGAAAGATGCACCTACTAACGAATTAGTTGGGTTGATTAAACAGTTAGGAGAAGGTGGAAATGAACCTTAGTTTATATAGTCTGATGTCTGTTAATTAACCTTGAAGTAAATGAAAGTTAAAATCAGCATCAAAAAAAGCGTTAGGGGTTCCCATAGAAATTTTTTTATAAGAAAAATTTCTATGGGTGCCCCTCAGTATCAAAGCCTTGGAGGGTTTAATGCTGACGCATACTGATTTAAGATTTAACTGTTATTTTCATTTAAGGGAAGGTTCGCTTGTATTCATCAAGCAATTCATCCATTTCTTCTAAAGCTTGATTTACATCGATTCTCAGAGTTCCTAAGTTTGGCTGTTGCAACAAGTTAAGCAAATATTCGCGTTTGCTTTCAACCGCTTCAATTCTTTCTTTTACAGTCTGTATATCCATTGTTTATAGCAAAATCAACTAATAATACTTATAACTTAATAGCGTCTCAAAATTTCGGAGAACCCTTATTTGAATCGATGGTGTAAGTTTTGCTTAATTTGGGTGTAGGTTTTTGCTTGAGACAAGATAATTAAGTTGTCAAGATAAGTGACCATGGGAATGTTTATTATCTTACTTCCAAAAAAGATATTTTTGACAAATCCCGGAATAAACGATCAAAAATCCGATCTTTCAATTTGATTTTTTTCAAACAATTACCTATTGTCGGCGATAATAAAGCAATTGTTACAGTTCAATTTTAAATACGCTCGTACAGTATGCTAGGTAAATTTTCTTTGGGAAATCTGGGGTTAACAGTCGGTGGAATTTTAACTATAATGGGCTTTGTAGCTTACGCTGCGGACAATGCTACCCTTAATCTTGTGGGCTTTTTTTACGGTATCCCCATACTCCTCGGAGGGCTTGCGCTTAAAGCAAACGAACTTAAACCCGTACCATTTATTCCCCCTACACCAGAATCGATTTTATCGCTGAGAAAGCAACAAGCTACCGAGACTCAAAATCAAGTTCGTCAAGATATCACTCGATATCGCTATGGATTAGATGCTCACTTAGATAAAGCTTTAAGTCATCTTGGTTTGGAACAACCTGGAGAAGATTTTCCGGAGGTTATAGCATTGCGGGAAATGGAAATCAACGGCAATTATGCTTTAATTTTAGATTTTGATTCGCCACAAGCACCCCTAGATGTTTGGCAGGAAAAGCAGCAAAAAATGACTGGTTTTTTCGGCCCTGGGGTAGATGTCAAAATCACCCAAACTGAAGGCGAAAAAATTGAGCTAGCGTTGATTACTACTCCAAAAACAGAAAAGAGTTAAGAAAACAGAAGTTACTTTTCAAGACGCACGGCATACCATTGTAAATATTGTCCTGGAGCTATATCCAATTCACAGCTAGTGTCAAGCAAGTATTGTGCTTGGGCTTGGAGGGAATCAATTTGTTTTAAATCGTGAGGTAATTCTTCTTCTTTGAGTTGTTGCAAAGTCTGTTTCAGCTTTTCCAACAACTCTGAGGAAGTAAGAAATATTTCTGGTTGGTTAGTTTCCAAGACGACATAATCATCTTGTTGATACATTAATGAATCTGGCATTGTGGCTCGAATTTATATCAAAAATTAACAAAATTTTCTTTTTAAGCGCCCCCATTTATTATATACAAAAGGCGGGGTGCTTAATTCTATCCTGGCTCTACTATTACCAGGGTTAAGTGAGGAAGGGAGTAATTTTATTTTACCTTTACTTCTTAGGGTAAAAGATGGGAGCATCCCTGCAGGTGTAAATTTATTTTTTTGTAGTGAGGGCTAGAAGCCCGCTTCGTCTACATTAGGGAGCAAGATGCTCACATCACAAATTTGATTTTTGCAAAATTGGGATACTCTCTAAAAAATATTAAATCATCTATTTGTATTAATTATGTTAATTACAATATCTTTCAATATTAAGAAAATCACTAAAAAAAATAATAAAAATTGCTGAA
>JBCCSG010000252.1:0-10856 GCA_039200565.1 Cyanobacteria bacterium P01_D01_bin.50
ATATCTCCCTCCGGGAGACGCTACGCGAACGTAATTCGTAATTAATGCCCATAAATAAAATTTAGGGGCTTCAACGGGAATATAATTGGCATCCACGGATAAATCCGGGGGCTTCCAACCATTAATGTTTCCCCGGTGAAGTTTTGATATGGCGAAAAATAAAATAAAATTCGTAATTTAAAAGGTTCGCAAGTAGGTATGCATAAATAAATCAAACTATGTAAAAGAATGTAAATGACCTATCTTACCTTATTCCTAGTCACTATTCACTACTCACTACTCACTTGTCATAACAATAATTTTTCCCACGTACCTACTTAGTTGCGCTTTAGCGCTATTTTGATAAATCTAAACTCCGAAAACCTCCAATAATTTCATCCAACTTTCCAGCAATATTCAACAATTCCATCTCCTTCCATCTTTTACCCACAATTTGCATCCCAATGGGCAATCCATCTTTTGTAAAACCAATCGGTACTACCACAACCGGATTCCCCATAAGATTAAACGGTGAGGTATAAGCACCATTCGCTAATAAATAAGGTACTTTTCTGCCATCCACATCTATAAATCTACCCATAGGACGATGTGTAAATGCACAAGTCATTGAAACTGGACACAACCACACATCCCACGATTCCATTGCTTCATCCATTTGAGAAATAATGCGATCGCGTTGCGTCAAAGCTGTAAAATATCCTTTCAAAGTCGGATTGAACAACTGTGGTAAATAATTCCCCATATTGCTAATCTCTCTCAATTCCTTATCCCCCTGCGTCATTTCCCGAAATATCATCGGAATTCTCTTCTTAGCAGTGGCAAAGTCTACAGGTTGGGAATAAACGAAATTGTATGCAATTAGGCGATAAGCCTATCGGGCATACGCTTCGCGATCGCACAATTGTAAAATCTCTTCTATACTAAAATGCGGAGGAATCCAAGATTCAACTCTTACGCCAGCTTCAGTTAAATGATTCGCTACAGATTGCATTGCAGATTTTATTTCTGAAGAAACGGGGAGCTTCTCCCAACCATCCATCCAAGCAACTCGCAAATCCAGCAAAGACTTATTTGATATCGTATCAAGAGGAACCGGTGGAATATCTGGCTGCCGAATATCCGCACCGGCAATCAGTGTAAAACATAACCGCAAATCTTCTACACAACGCGCCAAAGGACCTACAGTTTGCATTTGACGAATGCATTTAGGCTGCCCTGGAACCTCCGGAATTTGTCCGGCTGTTGATACTCGTCTATCTGTGGGTTTAAAGCCGAAAACGCCGCAAAAATGCGCCGGTTGACGAATTGAACCCGAAACATCATTCCCTATATCTAATGGTGAAAAACCCGCCGCCACAGCCGCTGCACTTCCACCAGAACTTCCACCAGCAGTACAATTTAAATTCCAAGGGTTATTAACAGTAGGGAAAATATCATTGACGCTTTGATACTCCCCCGCTAGTTCGGCGGTACTACTTTTTCCCAAAATAATTGCACCGGCTGCACGCAAACGCCTTACTACTGTAGCATCACGAGTAGGAATGTAATCTTTAAGAGGTTTATATCCCGCTGTGGTACGTAAGCCTTCGGTTTCAAAAATATCTTTAATTGTTATGGGTACGCCGTGAAGTATTCCCCAATTTTCATCTTTTGTTAAAGCTTCGTCGGCTTGCTTTGCAGTTTCAAGGGCATTTTCGTTGAGAGTGCAAATTGCATTAAGTTTGGAATTGTGTTGAGAAATTTGATTTAAATGTGCTTCTATAACCTCAACAGATGAAACTTCACCAAGATTTATCATTTGAGCAAGTTGATGGGCTGGTTCAAATATTAAATCGTTCATAAGTGCACGGGATAGATAAATGTTGGGGTTGCCCCCCATAAGTATGAATCAAATTTATGGATAACCGAAACCTGTGTAGAGACGTTACAGTGTCAATTGAGTAGGCAACGGCTAAATGTTGGTAGCGAAATCGCCGATACCCTCGAGGGTACCGCTACATTGACTAAGTGCATCTAGGCGAACTGAGAAAATTCTGATATCTTTAATAAAGTTAATTATATTCAAATTTAGTTAACTGTATTAACTAATTATAGTATGAGTCGTCTGAAAACAGAAAATTCATGGTTTTCCTTCATATGTTTTTAAATTGATTAATTATGGTGGCGATCGCACATGATATTCCGAACATAAAAATAACGAACATAATAACTTTGAATAGCATCCTTTATTATTTTTTTACAGATATTTTTTTTCATTTCATGAGTTAACTAATACTAGGAAATATTTTTTGTGTTAGACTCTAAAAAAAATATAACAATGTCTGATTTAACTAAAACTTTAGAAAAACCAAATAATCTATCAGAATCAGGAGTTGTAGAAAACTGGTTCAATAAAATTTCCCGAGAATTACTAAATAACTATAACTTAATAGTCGCGGGTTCAGAATATCGACTCGTTGAAATCGAATTTTACTGTTACGCAGAAGAACATCCAGATATATTTACCCACCGAGACGAATTACAAAAAGAATTTGGAAGCTGGTATTTTCATCGCAATGGAGGTAAATACAAAAGTGGAAGTTTTAAAGGACTAGATTTAACTTTTGGAAATAGTAATATGTACTGCGGAATTTTGATTCGCACCATTAAAAAAGCCGACGGTACTATTATTTGTGGTCCATCATTATGCGTCGATAACTTACTCGCCACAACTCAATGTGAAAGTGTTGCTCAACTCGATGAAAAAATTGCCAGTAAAATAGCTTGGGATGAAGAAAATATTATATATTTAAAGAGAACTGAAACAGAAAACGAAAATTTATCTCATCATCAAATTTTTCGTTCTGGGAGAGTTGGATTATCTCTCAAAAAAGCTAAATCATCTTCAATAATGCCTCAGTATATTTTACGTCCCTATCGCTATTTGAACAAACCAAAATCAGTGAGTAAAGGTAAAATTTATCTCGTGCTGACATTATATTATCAAGGAATTAATCCCGAAGAAATTCATCAAATTACAGGCTCTCCAAAACGTAGTATTGAAAAATATATCGCTGATTTTGAAGAAGGAAGAAAAGAAGAAGATTTTTCTCAATATATTGGAGTAGATTTGAATAGTGGAAAACTATGTAAATTACACGGAACTTGGTACGAAAAAGTTGGTAGATTAAGTTGTAATTTGTAAAATTCAACTCCCATATAGATAGTTGATGTTGGGTAAAATAAACGATCGAATTGTTAGACGGGTGTATATCTTTGATATGTTGGATTTTAGTACAGCCGATAGCTCTCCCCTACACCATGACTCAAAACTCTATCGAACAAATTGAGATAAACCTGCGGAATGAAGCACTCAATATACGCAAAGCAGCATTAGATTCTCTTGCAGAGTATCCCTGGGAAGTAGCTGTTCCCATTCTAGAAAAACTAGCTAGGGAAAAAGATTTTGCTTTGCGTCGTTTAGCCGTGATGGGTTTGGGAAATCATACTTCTGAAGCTTCCTATGAACAATTACTACAAATTATTCAGCATGAGCTTGATTCTAACGTGTTAGCGGAAGCTGCTAACTCTATTTTTGAATTTGGCGATATTGCAGTTCCCATTTTACAGGAGTTATTTGAGAATTCTGAGAATTGGTTAGTTCGTCAAACGGTACTTTCTCTATTTGTAGAAACAACTTATTACGAGACTTCCCTGACACTTGCAAAAACTGCACTCCAAGACAATGATATACAGACTCTCAAAGAAACTGCTATTCTTGTTTTAGGCCAACTGTTGAAATCGGCACTAAGAGACCAAGCTTTGCAAATATTGACCGAATTAGCTGATTCCGAAAATTGGCGGATTAGATGGAGAGTAGCAGCAGCACTACAATATACTCAAGATTTATCAGCTAGGAAACTAATTGCGAAACTGCAACAAGATCGACATTATCGCGTAGTAGCGGCAGCTTTAGAAGTTGCATCTTCTTGGGAAGAAAATTAGGAGAAAAATTCATAATGCAGGAAATATCTATGGCAATTAAATTCTCCGAAATCATCACCACCGTTGCACAATTGCGGAAAGTAATGGGATATCCCAGCCATCGAGTCACCGATATTGCAATACCGAAATTAGATAAACATTGTCGG
The DNA here is from genome assembly GCA_039200565.1 of Cyanobacteria bacterium P01_D01_bin.50. GTDB lineage: Bacteria > Cyanobacteriota > Cyanobacteriia > Cyanobacteriales > Nostocaceae > Rivularia. The sequence goes on from JBCCSG010000252.1 coordinate 4,131, forward strand.
GCTTTTATTGCTAAATCACCTTTAGTATTTATCGCTTCATCAGATGCTCGTGGAAATATGGATATATCACCGAAAGGAGATCCGCCGGGATTCGTTCAAATACTTGATGATAATACTTTAGCAATTCCGGATCGACCGGGAAATCGTCGAGCAGATACTTTTCTAAATATACTTGAAAATCCCCAAGTTGGTTTATTCTTTCTTGTACCAGGTAAAGGTGAAACTTTGCGAATGAGTGGAACAGCAATAATTGTTAGAGATGCTTCTTTAAGGGAAAGTATGGCAATTAATGGTAAAGTTCCAAATTTTGCGCTTGTTGTTAATATTAAAGAAGCATTTTTTCACTGTGCTAAATGTATGCTGCGTTCTAAAATATGGCAATACGAGGATTGGGAATCTATCGATGATTTACCATCATTAGCACAGACAATGGTAGATGCTGCAAATCTTAAAGAAAGCGTCGAAGAAATGCAAGAATTAATCCAAGAAGATGAGCGAGAAGGTTTGTATTAAGTAGGTTTACCAATTACTAATACCAATCCCAAATTATGTTTAAGGATTCGTCATTCGATTTCATGGCGATTATTTACAATATTCTCAGCATTGACACCATTTTGCGTTTATTCAATAATTGGAGTTCTTTTTGGGATGATACTGTAACTGCCAAAGATAGATTTTTATTACAAAGGGTTGCATTATTTATCTTTATTCCTGTATAAGTATTGTTTCACGAAATAGGACATGCTTTAGCTACTTTACAAGTTGGTGGTAAAGGGTTCCCATAAGAATTTTTTCTTCTAAAAAAATTCTTATGGGTGCCCGTGAAGTGCGGGAATTTCAATGGCGAGTGTTTTAGGTTTATGCGATCGCGCGTATAATCTTAGTGGATTGCCTGACAGGCTGCAGTACTGTTGTGCGGAAGTTATATTAATTACGATATACTTTGATATAACATCGACTTTTTCTCAATAATAATACTGCTTTTTTAGTATAATGGTATTTAAAATTACCCTTTATCCTATTTGAAGCTATCAAAATCGGATTTTTTTTATTTAAGGTGCTGCTTTAGTGATATTATTTTTGTATAGGTAATTAACATAATGGGAATATTGCTGCGTTCAAAAATTTTGCAAAGATTTCCATTATAAAAATATTAATCTCATGATTATATTATCTCATATTATGGTCATTGAAAAAAAATCGCTTTTCCAGAATTTTTGGAAAAATTAAAAATATTCAGATATTTAGATTGTAGGGTGTGTGACGCTTAGAGAAATTTGCAGCGTGTGATTTCGTAGTTTTTTCCGATGATACCCAAAATTTCAGCATCCTATGAATAGCACCTTGTATTTCTGAAATTCAGAGCAGCCATGGAAGGGATAAGCCGCTCACCCATGGGCATAGCGATCGTGTTCTTACTCACTACTCAGTATTTACTACTCCCTTATGGTGGGTGCCTATCATAAGGATAATTTTTACCACCCACCTATTGAGTTGATAAAAATTTTAAAGGGCAGACAAAAAGTCTGCCCACATTTAAAAAATTTTGAAGTGCATAAACCACAAGGATTTAGCTTCTTGGGCACACGAACCTTTCCGGTATCCGTGTTATCCTAGCCTTTCAACTAGCTCCTCAAGCGTTAATTCCGGCACTCCCTGCCGTACAGTACTTATTATATAAAAATAACTGGGATAATATTCAAACGAAAAATTTCTTTACAAAGGTGGTTTGATAATGGGAAAACTAAATCCATACAATTTGCAGATGCAGATTACGTCTATGTTTGAGCAAGGACAATCGTTCTTTGCAACAACAAAAGTGCAGGATTGGTTAAAAGAGCGCAATCAAAATCCTGCTGATTATGATATTATTTTCCACAAAAAACCCGCACCTCCAGGTTCAAAAGAAGTGATGGTTATTGAAATTGAATTAAAGCGGAAAGATGGACAACCAGTAGATCCTTGGTTGCAAGAACAAGCGAATTTACAGGAGTAAGGAGTAAGGAGTAAGGAGTAAGGAGTAAGGAGTATACGCCCGTAGGCTCCGCGTGAATGGTAATAACCAAATCTTTCCAAAATGGCTATATAGTGAGTAATTAATCGGACTTGATATAAGAGGTGAGAACTAAATTATCGATACGTATCAAAATATAGAAAGACGTTGCAATGTACAAGCCGTCTCTACACCATTTAAAATAAAGATCGTGAAACTCTATTACGCACCAGCTTCATCCTACTCCCAACGGGTGTTAATTGCGATGAACGAAAAACAATTGGATTTTACACCAATTCAAGTAAATCTTTTCGATACAGAATCGCGAAAGCAATATTTACAAGTCAACCGTTTTGGAAAAATTCCGACTCTAATAACTAATGATGGTGAAGTACTTTTAGAAGCAAGCATCATTATCGAATATCTCGACGCATATCAAAGCCACATCCCTTTGATTCCTAAAGATACTAAACTTGCTTTAGAAATGCGAATGCTCGAACGCATAATTGATTTATACGTCAACGGCGGCAGAGAAGCATTATTTAAAGATAGTCAGCGCCAGCCACAGGAAAGAGGTAAAAAGGAAGTTATCAAAGCCAAGGGATTGCTAGAGTCAGCTTGTAATTTACTTGACGAAAAACTGGCGAATCGTACCTGGTTGATAGGGGAAGATTTCACATTAGCCGATTGTAGCGCTGCTCCCACTCTTTCCTATCTACGGATAGTTTACAATTACCAGCATTTACAGAACTTAACAGCTTACTTTAAACGCTTGTCAGCGAAAGCATCCGTCGCAAGAGTTTTTGAATCAGGGCGCGAACAAATGACACAGATGTTATCATCCCTGCCATATCCGGTTTCTCTGCCTTAATGCTTCGCAAGGAGATCGAAACTAAAAACCTTGTAGAGACAGGATATATCCCATCTCTACATTTTTGTCTGGAATGAAAATTTTATTCTGTTTTATTTACCGCGATTGCATAACCTCAAAAACCCTATCCCTAAATAGTAACAGAAGACCACAAGGTCAACTGTTAACTATAGATAAGGAGAAAAAGAACAATGGGTGTACCTCCAACATTAACTCGTGGCATGAATGGATCTGATGTAGAACGTTTGCAACGTGATTTGTCTGCAAAAGGATATCAACTAGCAAACGGAGTTGATGGAAACTTTGACGAAAACACCGAAAATGTAGTCAAAGCATTTCAGAAGGATAACAACTTAACAGTAGATGGAGTTGTTGGAGCCGAAACTGGTAAGAAGCTAGGCGCTTAAACCAAATGTAAATAGTAGGGGCTTGAATCATCAAGCCCCTGGATATGAGTAATGAAGAGTATTGAAATTCAAGTGTTCAGGATTGTTTAATCAGGGTAATTGTTATATTCCAGGAATGGCCGCGCGATTGTCACTCCGAAGTGGGATGGTGCCGTACACTGATTGCCTTATTATTACATTAAAAATTAGTTAGTGTACAAGCAACGGCACGGCAATAAAGGGGGAAGAGAATCTACACCCCTTTTTGCCTCAATAATGCGGTTCGTAAATCTACACCGCCTGACGGCCTCCCCTACAAAAAAATGTGCCAGTTGCGTAAGTCATATATTCATCAAACAATTCCACTGAATCTAAATTGCCAGAGTAGATAATATCGCCTCTCTAAACAAATCTTAAATTAACTGCTATTTTGCAATCAAGGAGCCTAAGAATAGTGAAATTAGATACCCCCGCGGTAACTCAAGATGTATTTTCCTTACCCAGCCCCAAAGGAAATTTTTTGCTGGGTAATTTAATTGATTTTGCTAAAGATCCCCTGTTTTTCATGACTAAATGGGTTCGGGAATATGGCGAAATCGTTCCTCTACATCTGGGTAAAACTAAAGCAATTCTACTCACAAAACCAGAACATATTCAACAAGTTCTCAAAGACAGAGAGACATTTATCAAAACCATGGCGCTCAAATCTATGCATGCGCTACTCGGAAAAGGGCTGCTAACTAGTGAAGAAGAAACATGGTTCCGTCAAAGACGTTTAGCTCAACCTGTATTTCATCAAAAGCTGATTAGTAGTTATGGGGAGGTGATGGTTGAATACACCCAAAAAATGCTTGCAGATTGGCAACATGGAGAAACCAAAGATATTCAAGCCCAGATGATGCGTCTCACCTTTAATATTGTGATGAAAACGCTATTTAATAGCGATGCTTCAGATGGAGAAGCATCCGATGTGGCTCAGGCAATGCATGTAGCCGCTGAATGGATGCTAGCACAGCGTAGATCTTTAATTCCTCTTCCGCAACAGTTTCCTACACGCAACAATCTTCGCTATCAAAATGCCATCCAAAAATTAGACAATTATATTTATAAATTCATTAACAAAAGACGTTCTAGTAGTGAAGATTCAGGCGATTTACTATCGATGATGATGCAGGCACGGGATGAAGATGATGGCTCTCAAATGAGCGACAAGCAACTGCGAGATGAGATGGCTACTCTAATTTTCGCCGGACATGAAACCACTGCTAATACCTTAGCTTGGACTTGGATGCTATTATCCCAGTATCCCGAAACACAAGCCAAATTGCAACAAGAAGTCAAACAAGTATTAGGCGATCGCCCTGCGCAAATTACAGATATCCCGGCTTTATCCTATACCAGGATGGTAATTAAAGAATCGATGCGACTTTACCCGGTAGTATGGTTAATTACCGCTGACACGAGTAGGGAGTGTGAAATTGGCAATTACAAAGTGCCTGCTGGTTGTGGGGTTTTTGCCAGTCAATGGGTAATGCACCGTTGGGAACGCTATTTTGAAGAACCCGAGTTATTTAAACCAGAACGCTGGGAGGGAGATTTAGAAAAACAATTACCCCCAGGAGTTTATACACCATTTGGTGGTGGCCCGCGTACTTGTATCGGTAAGAACTTTGCATTGATGGAATCAGTTTTATTACTAGCAACAATTGCCCAAAAGTTTGAAATAAGTCTGATTCCCAATCAATCTATTATTCCCCAACCCACAATCACTTTGCAACCGAAGAATGGCATTCAGGTATTACTAAAGCGCATAGAAAATTAAGCGCATAAGACTGCATAACCTGAATAACTCTACCCCTATATATGAATAACTTACGTAAGTTCTGAATAAAATATTTATTTGTGAAGAATTGAATTAGTTATTCAAAGTTAATATTCACACTCATAAAAATCCATGAATAAATTTATATCTCCATTCGTTGGTGTAATGTTATCAAGTGTAGCTGTCTGTTCGATAGCTATGGCTCAACAACAAAACTCAACGAGAGTAAATTCTTTGGAATATCTAACCTCTAGTGAAACAACATCTTTGAATCTTCCTTTTTCAGAAGCTGTGCGTGTCGGCAATATGCTTCACCTTTCAGGAGTTATCGGAAATATACCCGGTAAAAAAGAACTAGTCAGTGGTGGAATAACAGGTGAGACAAAACAAGTGATGGAAAACGTCAAACGCATCCTTGAAAGACATGGATCCTCATTAGATAGGATAGTTAAGTGTACGGTAATGCTCGCAGATATTAAAGAATGGGATGCTATGAATCAAGTTTATATCACCTATTTTCCCAAAAATCGCTTACCGGCACGTAGTGCATTTGGGACAAATGGTTTAGCTTTAGGCGCTAGAATGGAAATTGAATGTATTGCTACAGTTGCCAGTGTATCTTAAGGAATGCTGATTATTTTTTAACTTAACCCCACGAATTCTATTCGTGGGATTTTGAGTGAGTATCATACAGTCGGCGATTCTTACACAGCTTGTCTTGAATCGCCTAGTTCAACAGTTGATGCCCCCTTCATTGTGCCTTCGTTTCGCAAATATTTTATCTTAAAGAAAAGTCTCATTTTTGTGCGGTAATTTAGTCACCCGGAATTACTTTTATTTATAGTTGCAGTAACTTTTGGAATTAGGAAATTAAAACTTTTAAGCCAAAATCATCCTTCAAACAATCTTCCACACTGTATTCTTTTGTCCAATTATTCAAAACAAAGAAAGGATTGTTCGCGTTTTGGATAGCTTTTTGTTGTTCGATTTGAGCTTGCTTGTAAGCCATCTCTGCTGCTTCAATTTTGCTGTTTTGTTCTTGGATAACAGCTTCTAACTTCTCTTCATATTGTTGAAGCTGGAGCCTTTTTTTAGCAGCTTCGGATTTTTTATTTTCAAAGTTTTCCTTTGCATTTTCTACATCTTCTATGGCTTGATCTGCTTGGTTTTTGAGATAGATATTTTCAGGTTTTGTTTCGATGCTTTTGACTTTCTTAATTGCCGTAATAACTTTTGTTTGCCAATTTTCTTTTGCTGCTTCTGCGATCTCTTCAGCTTGATTGACTTTTTTGAGAAGGTCATTTCTCATGTTTTTAGCTTTATTAATCGCTTTTCTAGCCTGTCTTTTTACATCATCAAAAGCATTTTTAGTCACCTTTACTTTGTTAGATACTGTTGCAGCTTGTTGCGCTATGGATAATTTTCGATTCGCTTCTTGTACAATATGATTTGAATTTGCACGATTCCAAGTAGGGAAAGCGAAATAAAAAAGCAACTTACCATCTTACAATGGTTGAGAAGTAACCGACGTGTTACTTCAATGCAATAGCGGATAAAACGTAAATGTTTCATACATAAATGATTGCGGTTGGGGTTGGCGGGTTTTTTCTAACCGGGTTGGGTGAAGGGTGTTGTTTTGGTCAGGAACAGGCAC
>JBCCSG010000253.1:0-10847 GCA_039200565.1 Cyanobacteria bacterium P01_D01_bin.50
CAGTTATGGATTATTACTCCTTCAGCGTCAGATGATTTGCTTTCAAGGGCTTGTGCTTTTCAAAGTGAAGACTGGTTGACGGGTATTTATTTTTTGCCAAAAGTTTTAAGAACAGCAATCATTGCGATTAATAAATTACCTAGAACACCAGAAACTCTGTGGTTGAGAATATTTGGTAAAGGATTGATTCAAAAACAAGCGATTGATGAGGTAATTGGTTTTGATGAAGAAGACCCAAGACGCTCTACGATTTTACAACTATTAGCGACTTGGAAGATTAGCATAGAAGCAAATAACTTAGTTCAACAAGAAGATAGGGAATTCATCATGACATTATCACAAGCTTATTTGGAATGGGAACAAAAAACAAAGCGTAGTGGAATCGAAGAAGAACGATGCCAAGTTGTGGAAAATTTGCTCAAAGCGCGGTTTGGGGAGTTAGATGAGCAGTTAGCGGGGATTATTGAGCCGATGTTGCAGTTACCTCCTCAAGAGTATGCTTCTTTATTGTTGCAGTTGCCTCGTGAGGAGTTATTGGAACGATTTGGTAGTTAACTAGAGATCTGTGGGAAATAAAAAAACCTCTCTCCATGAACGCGAAAGCGTTTTCTCGTAGAGTACCTCTCTCCTCCTAGGAGAGAGGCTTTAAACCCTTCTTCCCTTAGGAATCGTGTTAGAATCTTGAAAAATTAAGGCGATCGCCTTGTCTCTTCGTCTCCCAATCTCCTATTACCCATTACCCATTACCCATTACCCATTACCCATTACCCATTACCTATTACCCATTACCCATTACCCATTACCCATTACCCATTACCCATTACCCATTACCTATTACCCATTACCTATTACCCATTACCCATTACCTATTACCAATTACAAATTCCCAAATTTTATGAATAACGAAATGCGCCGCGAATTTGACAACCGTGAAGAATTGATAGCTTACCTTAAAGAACAATTTCCCGCAGCGGTAAAACGAGACGACAACATCAGCGAAACCCGAGGTGGATATAAAACTGCAAGAAAAGCGTTACAAAAAGTAGATCCCAAAATATATGCCAAAACACGCAACTTTTTAAATGGAAAAGTAACGCGACTCTCTCCTTACTTACGTTACGGCGTACTCAGTTTGTCAGAAGTGCGAGACTACGCTTTAAATAAAGTTAGTAATGACGACGATGCAGCGAAGTTAATTAACGAATTCGGTTGGCGCGATTATTGGCAAAGATTGTATTTAAAATTAGGAAACGGTATTTGGGAAGATAGAGAAGAATATAAAACAGGTTATAGCGTTGCCGAATACGCGCCAAAATTACCAGAAGATATTGAACAAGGTACTACAGGATTAGTTTGTATCGATCGCTTCGGTAAAGAATTGCGCGAAACTGGTTATTTACACAATCATATGCGGATGTGGATGGCAGCTTATATAGTGCATTGGCGACGCATACGGTGGCAAGCTGGCGCAAAATGGTTTTTAGAGCATTTATTAGATGGAGATCCAGCTAGTAATAATATGTCATGGCAATGGGTAGCAAGTACCTTTAGTCATAAACCTTATTTTTTCAATCGTGAGAATTTAGAACGTTATACCGATAGAGTTTATTGTAAAGAATGTCCCTTGTATAGGAATTGCGATTTTGAAGGTAGTTACGAACAATTAGAAGAGAAATTGTTTCCTAAAAAAGAGTTTACTAATAAGCCGAATAGTCAAAGTTTTCAAAAGGGGAAGAGGAAGGGTAAAAGGTAAAGTTAAAAAATGTAGGTTGGGTTAGGTGCTCGAATATATTTATGGTTTACGAAAAATTAAAATGCACCGTAACCCAACATTCCATTGTCGGTATTTGAGAAAATTTGACATTTTAATAGCAATATTTATTCGTAATTATATTGGGTTACGACAGGATTAATGTAGATTTTCGTTACTAATTAAATTTAGTTTTCGTGTCTAATCCAATCTACGAGATGATAGCCAAACTTCACGAATTATACTCCCTTTCTCCGAGAAATATACGGCTTTTCGGTTGAATATACAGTCTGGTATACCTTACCCCGCCCGATCGGGCACCCCTCTCCAACTTATCGGAGAGAGGAAGAGGATAAGGTAAAATTTGTGTATATCAATTAAATCAAAAACGCTACATAACCTGTTGTATATTTTTAATCCACAACAGCAAGTAAAAAGTATCAAGATAATAAGTTAAAAGTGATATTATTTGAGGTCTCACTATCAAATAAAATAATCTACTTTTTAGACGTACAACAGTTTATATATACAGGACTCACGCACTTGAAACATAGACTATAGTGTGAAGTTCACATCAATTTTTCAGAAAATCTGTTACAGATTTTACCATTTTATCTCCAAAGTGAATAACTTGAGAAATTTAAACCCTATAAATAATATATAGGTTCTTTTAGCTTACTATTCCTTTAGTAAACAATTATGACTTAATTCAGATAATTAAAATTTTATCAATAGGGAACTCCATTTTTTGCCATCAACACCGCAAAATCTGGAGCTATACATATTTATACGATTAATAATTAGTAAATTCAAAAAAAACTGATTTTTTGAATATTATCTACGAAGTTGAAAAATATTGAAATTCTCTTCGTAATTTCTTATGTGCGATCGTAATTCAAATAGTCAAATGTATACAAAATCACCCATAAAAGAGACAATGACTTTAAAATCCCATATAAAATTCGATGTTTTCCTTTGTCACAATAGTAAAGACAAACCCGAAGTAGAGAAAATACAAAGACAATTAGAAGCTGAGGGAATCCGAACTTTTTTAGATAAATTCCAAATTCAAGCCGGAGATTTATGGGCTAATGAAATAGTTAGGGCAATTAGGAAGAGTAAATGTGCTGCAGTTTTCCTCGGTAATCACGGTTTGGGGCGCTATCAAATAAAAGAGATAAATAAGTTTGAAGGAAAGCATTTTAGAACAGATTTTAAAGTTATCCCTATATTACTTAGAGATGCACCCGAACCCGAAAATCTCGATTTACCATCTGATTGTTACTGGATAATTGACGAGCTTCATTGTGTGGATTTTCGCCCAGGTAAAGATCCAGAAGCAATGAAAAAATTAATTAAGGCAATTGCGAGTATAGATATTCCGCTAGAAAGACAAGAAGAAGATCTCATCTCAGAAAAAGGAGTTGACTACACACAATTGCGAGATTTGCTCAAAGCTGGAAAATGGCAGGAAGCCGATAAGGAAACTTTCGCAGTTATGCACAAAGCTAGTGAAAGAGAAAAACAAGACTTTTTGGGTTACGACAACATTGGAAAATTTCCTCCCACAGACTTACGCATCATCGATCAACTTTGGGAAAAATATAGCAATAGGCGCTTTGGCTTCAGCGTACAAAATCGCATTTGGGAAAGCGTCGGAGGGGACTACGAAAAGTTTGGCGATCGCATCGGTTGGCGTAAAGGTATGCTTATTTTCAAAGAATGGCTTTCCTACTCAGAACTAACTTTCTGTGTAAAGAATGCTCCGATTGGCCATCTCCCTAGTTATCGTTTGTGGTTTTATATGCGTTTGAGGGCTTAATAATCAACATCTAAAATCTGATACCTACCAGCGGTGGATGAGCCGTTGATTAATGATAGCGAAGCGCTGCTGCTGCTTCCCAGTCAACGATAGGGTAAGCGCATCTGTCCTGGTGAAGATTTTTGTCTTTTTTCCCTTTGTTTTTAATCCTTTCATTCCGCTGGGTTTCGTTCCTCAAGCCTACAATTTTTCGGTAATTTTAGAGCGGGAAGGGAGTAGCGCACTCTTCTAAACTATTTCCCAAAGATAGAAAAGCAGGATGCCACTCAAACAGTGAAAAGCTTTAAGTAAAAACGTAAATTTGAGTTATGTATTTGACTGAAATAAAATCTGGCATATTAGCCAGTGCAGATGTGTTTATGTAATTTTAATTTATCTTTTCTAGAGTGAACATACTCAGATAATATTGGTATAGGATTGCAACTAATCATTTAAAATGCTTCAACAAGACTTTAATAAATTAACAAAAGTATCCCTAAATCTACCTTTTGGGATTGGTGGAACCGAATGGGAACCTGATGATACTGAAAGAAGAGCCGCTTGGTCGTTATTTATAGAACTTGTGACTCGCGTTAGCATTCAACCACTAGAACCAGAAAAAGACCAAGGATTAATGCGCGAAGCACTAGCATCTCTCCATAGTTTATTCGCTACTACACGGGAAATACTTAGAGAAGCTGGCCCCGATATCGGTGCATCTCATCGTTCAGTTGGGGGAATCGCTATTACTGTGTTAAATCAAGGTTTACGTCCTTTTCTATCCAAGTGGCATCCTTCGTTACAATCTTGGGAAGCTCAACGTCCCCTAACTATTAGTCCTCAAGAACATGAAAGAAACTGGAAATACGAAGCACAATTAAGAACTGAACTGGAATTACTTCGGCGCAATTTAGAAGAATATGCTGTAGGATTATCGGTTATTGCTGGTGTCAATTATCGGCATTAATCGGCTAAGAGTACAGCACTTTGTAGATAAATATGCTGTAACATTAGCAGTTACTGCTAGTGTCGGTTATTACAAATGAGTAATATTATTGGAGCGTTAGACAAATTTGATGGAGAAGGTGATGCCATATTTTGTGCTGGTGGTATAAGTAATTGTCCTGACTGGCAATCGCAGATGGTGAAATTGTTAGAACCTTTATCCTGGACAATTTTAAATCCTCGTCGTCAAAATTTCCCGATTCACGATCCCGATGCTTCTAGACAACAGATTGCATGGGAACACAAACATCTGCGATTAGCTTCATCTATTCTTTTTTGGTTTCCTCAAGAAAGCATTTGTCCGATAACGCTTTACGAACTAGGCAGTTGGTCAATGACAGATAAACCTTTATTTATAGGAATCCATCCCAATTATCCTAGAAGACGAGATGTAGAAATTCAAACTGGTTTTGTACGTCCTGAGATTAGTATTGTCTACTCTTTGGAAGATTTAGCTGAACAAATTTTACAAGAGTTAGCCGATAAGTAAGCTATATTTATCAGCACTTACGCAAGGTCGATTTGTCATTGCTTCGCGAACGGAGGATTTTTGCGTTAACGAAGGGTGTCTAATAGGACATATAACGCTTTTCGGTTGAGTCCAATACACTCTGGGATACCTCACCCCTTCCCCTCTCCAAGTTATCGGAGAGGGGAAGGGGTGAGGTCTTTCTTTGTATGGTATCCAACTGAAAACCGCTATATACGTCGCCTCTCGTGAGTAATGACGCAGTTACGTTACTTTTACGTAAGTCCGATTTATATTAATTTCCAAGTAAATACTTATAGAACAGAAACTTAGCGAAAAAGTAAAATTTGCTGAAAGTTATAATTTAAAGGTATTTTAAATAACCTTAATTGAAAATTAACTTAATTATAATACAGCAACATAAGCTAATTTTGATTTTATTTATTGAGAGTTAATTTAAATGATTAACAATAATAAAAATTGAAGCTTACCATGAGAAAATTTTGACTTTATTGGAGAAAAATTAATGGAAGAATTTGATTTTAATATTGATGAACTTCTTATATCTGATAGTATTAACGGTTCTATTAATGAGCCTCTCAATATTGAAAATAATACAAAACTCATTGATGAAATTCCCTTAGAGGAGATTACCAAAACATTTGATTCAGTTCCCTTAGAGAAACTAGCACCGATCTCATCACCTACAGATACACTTATTCCTATTCCTACGAGGAGATTTCCTCGGCCTCCACAAAAAGTATCTGGAAAAGAATATTCTGATAATGCAGATAAAAATACCAATGGATTCCCCGATCCAGGACAGACATTATTGTGGGATGGCACAGGTGCGACACAAGATAGCTTCGATTTTAGTACTTTTGGTCAAGTAGATGCTATGGCTAACCCTGGTGATGCTTATTTTTATAGCCTTATCAGTGACAAGGCTGCAATGGTATTCTCAACCACCTATGATGACAAAATATTCTTTGAACGACCCAATGTTGCCACAGGTGGTATTTGGGCTAATAACAACAATATTGATGCACCAGGCCCAGGAATTGATCGGGGAGTTGACGATGTAGATGCTCTAGAACTGTGGGGACCTGACAATATATCAGATGCTTTTTATTACTCTGTCTACGGAGATGTTACATACGATCCTCTCTCTGGTGGGGTTGTTTCTGGAGCAGTTCTAGATCGCAGCAATAATGTTATCTTCACCAGGGAAGAAATTGCCAAGGCTGTTGCAAATGTGACTGATTTAGAAGCCGACTTATTGTTAGGCAACCTGAATTTAGATGCCATGATGGTATCTGGAAATCGAATTGTTTTCAGTGTCGATCCCATCGAAAGAACTGATTTAAATGGAACAGGTTTTCTAGATGGAGGTGAGATTTTTGTTTACGATAAAAACACAGGTAGTAGTAGCTATTTGAAACACGGTGGACATCTGTGGGACACTGATTTTGACGTAATGGGTACATTTAAAACTTCAACCGAGAATATTAATGCCATAGAGGCTGTACCTATGGATAGTTTGATTTTCTTCGAGCCTGATCCTGCACCCGGTCCCTTACCTGTTCTTGAACCTATACCTTAACCTCTCGAACTTATAAAAAATGAAGTTGAAAACTCCGTGGATTTATCCCGGAGATGAAAACGAATGGAAAGGTTTTAACCTTTTATGGTAAGATAATATCAACAGGAACGGTAATTAACCTGTATAAAAACCTAAATTCCTAGCGGAAATCTGTACCTTGACAATTGAAGATATGGGTTCTATTCCATAGTTCTAGTTCCTTACCAGGAATAGGTAAAATCTTCATGGATACTAGACGACACAGAATTTAAACGAAAAATAAATTTTTGGAGTAATCCAACTACCGAGGGGCACTCGGAAAGTTAACGCTTGAGGAGAGAACCACCTCTGGACTAGATTTCGCAAGGGGTTTAATCTAAGTGGGCTCGTTGAACCGAGAATCCCCGTGTCTTTAGGGCGGGGAGTGTCAAAATTTCTGCTTTATCCCACCCCAACCCTTTCCTTATTAAGGAGAAGCTTGGGGGTGAAGTAATGGAGTAATCTACAGTTATTAACTCACGGTTATCAACATAACCTACTCCAACTTTTCCCGTATAACTTCATCTTTCTCCCGAAACCCTACCAATACAGCCTTACCATCTTTGACAAACAACGGACGTTTGAGTAGCATCGTATCTTCTGCAAAAGCTTCTATCCATTGCTCATCAGTCCAAGTTTTCTTTTCTTCCCCCAATGCGCGATAAGATTGTCCCGAAGTGTTTCGCATTGGTTTGGAACCCAGAATTTTTACCCAGTTTTTAACCATTTCTTTACTGGGTGGATTTTCCTTAGTATTAATAAACTCGTACTCAATATTATTATTTTGTAGCCACGCAAAAGCTTTCTTGCAAGTACCGCAGTTGGGAATACCGTAAATTTGGATTGACATCGTACTTTGTGGGGATTGAGAAAAAAACAACTATAAGGGTAAGCTGAATTCATATAATTTATTTTCCCCCAAACCTGTCCCATGAGCCAAGAAGATAAAAATACCATCAAAATAGATCCCGCGACTGTAGTATTTATTATGTTTGCTTTGATAGTACTTCCGTTGCTGATTACAGGTTTTGTTGGTTAGTACAAATTCTCTCAATTAATACAATCAATTTCAAAAGTAGTACAGAAACATTAGTACTACTTTCTATTGTTTAAATGACTTCTACAAATACGCCACTGCGAGCAAACTCTTCCTCTTCAGGGGAGAAGTGGGGGCTTTTATCGACAATTTCAGGATCGAAGCGGTAGGTTTCCTGAAGAAATTGTCCTTCTATTACAGATGATTCCAACTCTTTTATATAATCTTCAGCTAGAGTACAAGCCTCAGTAATTTCTGAGGAATCGCCTTTCTCCAACAACTTTTGCAGAGTTGCTCTTACTCCTGCCAACCGGGATGCTGGTTTAAGAATCCCATAGAGGCGGTATAAGCGATCGACGGAGATACTAAGGTGTTTCAGAGCTTTGCTGCGTGCAAGTTCCGAATCCAAACTCGGCCAGTAGCGGGTAGTATAGAAAGCTTTCTCATCCTTGTGATACCACTCTTCGGAACGAGCAATAGATGAAGAAACTGTGTTGTGTAATTTCCAGAAAAATAAACGCAGGCTAGCACCATCTACAACTGTAGATAACTTGGCTTCCATAGATACTTCAAAGTTATTCAGTTGCGGATCCCTTCCTAATAAAAGATACTCTACTGGATACATATCCACTTCTTTATTCTGCACCACATACATATTCAGGTGGTGACGACAGTAAGGGCAGGGATACATGGTGGCAAATAGTTTAAAAAAGTCTTGGAAAACTGCCACTAAAGCTTTCTGTTCCTCATATGGTTTAGTACACACGATTTCAGCTGTAGTATGGAAGAAACGCCACACAGCAGGGCCGATATAATAAGGAAAACTAACCCGCATTCCGGCATCCTTGACATCACTCCGTGTCAAATAGACATCAATAAATGCGACATATTGCGAAAGCGCCCCTGACTCGCGGCCAGCTTCTTGACGTTCGCGCCGTTTTTGTACACCATTCAAGTAGTGATGCGTCAAACCCCATGCCTGCTTAACTGTCAGTTTCTGTTTAGGAGTACATTGAGAAAAGTTTTCTGCCACATCTGCACCATAGCGAGCGAATTCTCCCGCTGCTTTAGTATCTTCGTACCACCTAGCTAAAGCTGCTTCATCAGGTACGCTGTTGCTTTGGATATCTGCGGCAGTGCTAACACTGAAAGCAGCTAGTAGCTTGGGCATAAATTCTTCATACCAATAAGCTACAGGCATCATTGCACCGTCTATTTCTTCAGAAGCTGATTCGAGAATAACGCGGTTCCACTGCTTGATATAATCTTTGGGATCCCCTTCTGATTTAGGGGCAGGTGGGGCCAATTCTGCATTAAGTTCCATCTGCCGCAGACGGTTGAGTTCATTGATAGCAAGCACGCCGGAAGCGATGTCGCGAAAGCTGAAATGCTTTTTCTTCAAAGTAATGGCAAACTCAACTCCCGCTGCAAACTTCTCCTTAACTGAAGTGGATTTACGGCGAGCTTCCTGCATCACTTTATCCCGGGCAAGCATTTCGGGTGTTTTTTCAATGGCATTCCAATTCTGAATGCGTTCTGTAAGTTTAGCGTACTCTTTTTCGATTGATTCAACTACTGCATCTAACAGGGGGTAGCAAGCTTCTTCTACAATATCTAACCCTTTATAAAGTGCGATCGCTTTGTGGACAAACTGGACAAAATCTGTAATTCTGTAGGGCAAATCTCTTACGCGCAGGTGGGTTTCGTGGTTAGCGGAGAAACTCTCGCGGAAGCAGCGGTAAGCGGCTCCCTGGATCAAGCGAAATAAACCAATCTGCATTTGTAAGCGGGAGGTAGCACGTTCTTTTTGCTCTTGTGGGTGTTGCGCCAGCAATTCTTTGAGCCGTGCTACTTCCGGATTGTCCCTGTTGTTTTCCTGTTGAGGTGAAGTAGTGGTTTTAACAATGAGTGCGTCAGTATCATTAGCTGTATCATTTATTGAGTCACTGGTAAAATAAATGGGTAAATCTTTGTAGCCGGTGGTTATTTCTGACTCTTCTGGAACCAGTTTCATAAATTCTTCAAAGTTAATTGAAGCATCTCCATCGCCATCAACAACTTTTATCATTTCATCAAGTTCTTTATCTGTCAGTCCAAACTGACTCATGACGTTGTGGAGTTCGTTTGTAGTAATTTCGCCGCTACCATTTTCATCAAAAACGCTAAATGCCAACTTGAGGCGGCTTTTGCGATCGCCTTGTGTTGAAACCATCAAGGTTTTGAATTCTTTAAAATCAATAGTACCTGATAAGTCAACGTCCACTGCTTTGATCATATCGCGCAATTCGGTATTGCTCGGACTTTGCCCTAGCGATCGCATTACTTGCCCCAATTCCTCTGTGGATATGCCACCGCTACCATCGGCATCAAATACTTTGAATGCTTCCCATAGCTTCGCTACCTCTTCTTCAGTCATCACCTTTTTTTCTTGTTCTAATAGCATTAATTAATACTCCAGATTTTTCCGATCAGCCAGCAAAATGCCTTCTATTAAGCATCAACTAAGCAATAGTTTCATTTTTATCTTCAGGTAGCGGCAAAAGCAATACGATGGACCAGATTATTATAAATCGTTACTTATTACTGAATATTTTATATACTTATCTTTTGAGATACTGATTTGTTGAATAGCTAAAACCTTTCTCTTAAAGCGATCTATAATTAAGATACAGATAAATATTATGTATTTAATGTATTTTTTTTACACCTATTATTTTTTTGACTACAATCCTTGAAGAAATTTTTGATGCTCGTTCGTTTGCAAACCTTGCTGTAAAACAGTTAAAACTTCGGCTAAATTACCTTCTCGCAAAGCATCAACAGCTAACCATAAACCCGGGAAAACTTCGCTACGAATGATACCTGATTCATCCGCTTCTAAGGAAATATAACGACCTTCTTTTAAAATAAACCAGTCTAAACGATTTTCATACATTTGCCAAACAATATATTCCTTAACCCCGTTGCGACGGTAAGCATTAAGCTTGTCATTGAGATCGTAAGAAGCACTGCTTGCGGCAATTTCTGCAATTAATTCTGGCGATCCTTCGATATAATCATCTTCACTAATACGAGAATTACCACCAGCTTCCGTTTCTATTCTTAGTAAAGCATCTGGTTGTGGTTCGTTATCGGCATCTAAACGTACAGTAGCATTATCTTGTA
>JBCCSG010000254.1:0-10787 GCA_039200565.1 Cyanobacteria bacterium P01_D01_bin.50
CGATATTTTGGTGTTAAATCGCACAAATTTGGTAAACGAACCATTATGGAAAAAAGCATCTACTCTTACTAGTGCTGCATCAATACCGTTGGTTATTGAAGTTGTATCAACTAATTGGCGAGATGATTACCACTTCAAATACGCTGATTACGAAGAGATGGGTATTGTTGAATATTGGATTGTGGATTATGCAGCTTTGGGTGGACGTAATTTTATTGGAAATCCCAAACAGCCAACTATTTCTGTATGTAATTTAATTGATGCAGAATATCAAATAACTAAATACCAAAATGACGAACAAGTCGTTTCTCAAACTTTCCCCGATTTAAAGCTTACAGCTAATCAAATTTTTAAGGCTGGTGCAATATAGCAACCAGAATCACTGTCAAAATAATTAAAACAGGATTCATATCAACTCTTTATAATAATGCTTTTTATTTAGCCCACCTTACGGTGGGCTTTGTAATTATAGCCCCAGCCTCTCGACGGCTGAGGGCTTATGGCCATCATATATCTCCAAATTTAAAATCCCCGACAACCTCTAAAATGCTATATTTTCCACCGTCGGATGCGGCTATATTTATGACTAATTCAAATCCAGCAGTTACTATTCTCGGTGCGGGTGCTTGGGGAAAAGCCCTTGCAACTCTAGCGCTAGATAATTCCCATGATGTAAGGATCTTCTCCCGTCGCAATTCCCAGACTTTAGAGGAGACGGTAAAAGGTGCTGATATTATTCTCAGCGCTGTTTCTATGAAAGGGGTAAGAGATGTTGTTTCTCAACTCAAGTCTTTACCTATTTTTCCCCAAACTATTTTTGTCACCGCTACTAAAGGATTAGACCCCGAAACTACATGCACACCTTCGCAAATTTGGCAAGAAAATTTTCCTGATAATCCAGTAGTGGTTTTATGCGGACCTAATTTATCTAAAGAAATTACCCAAGAATTACCCGCAGCAACTGTAGTTGCTTCCAATATTGAAAGTGCCGCTCAATCAGTGCAACTAGTATTCAATTCAACTAGATTTCGCGTTTACACAAATTCTGATCCCTTGGGAGTTGAATTGGGTGGAACCTTAAAAAATGTGATGGCGATCGCTGCTGGTGTATGTGATGGTTTACAGTTAGGAACTAATGCCAAGGCAGCTTTGGTTACTCGCGGGCTTACTGAAATGGTTCGTATTGGCATACATTGGGGTGCAAAGTCAGAAACATTTTATGGTTTATCCGGTTTAGGCGATCTCTTAGCAACCTGTAACAGTCCCTTAAGTCGCAATTACCAAGTTGGATACCAGTTAGGACAAGGAAAGACGCTTAGAGAAATTCTTTCCCATCTCCAAGAAACCGCTGAAGGAGTAAATACAACCGAAGTTTTGGTACAACGCGCCAAACAACACAACATTTCAATGCCGATTACTCAGGCAGTTTACCACCTACTTAAAGCCGAAGTCACTCCACGACAAGCATTGCTGGATTTAATGAAGCGAGATATTAAACCCGAAGTTGATAATTGATAGTTGATAGTCGATAGTTATTCTAAGTTTCCACTAACCATCAACCACCAACCACTAAATACCAAGATTCTCTGACGAGAAAAAAATATTTCGTCAGGAAATAACTTACATAGCTATGTAGATATGACTATGCAGATGATTTATAACTTTTTTGTTGTCTATCTTTATACCATGTAGTATAAGTTAGCGTCAAGAGTTCTAAAGTTGTAAATTTGACTGGCTATGCCAGTTAATTGCAGTCTAGTTAAGCATTTGAATTGCTGTTGGTTCAAATTCATTCCTAGGCTGATACGCTTATACAAAATGAGTATCAAATGAAATCAGTATGGTTTTATTTTAAAAAAAAACCAAATTAATTTCTAAATAATGTTAGTTCTCCGTTAATCGCGGGAACAATAGCAACAGTTGATTAGCAATGAAAAGCTAATAATTGTTACCTGGAGCCGTTGAGAATATTCTTATGCCAGCAACATCTTTTTATGCCGATGCCGATGCCGCTTACGAAACTCAAAAGTCCCCTCAAGATTTTGAACCGGAGCTAGCCGTTGATAATGCGGAAGCACCAGGGGATGAGGACTTAGAACAGCTGGAGATTGCTTCTTCGGAAACTGCTAATCTGAATGCAAGTACAAAAACTCGCAGTACGGATTTAGTTCGTTTGTATCTTCAGGAAATTGGTAGAGTTCGGTTATTAGGTCGAGATGAAGAGGTTTCAGAAGCTCAAAAAGTCCAGCGTTATTTGAAGTTACGGATTCTTTTGTCCGAAGCTGCAAGCCAAGGTGATGAATTACTTGCTCATTATTTGAGAATAGTTGAAGCTCAAGAACGTTTGACATCGGAATTAGGACATCGCCCTTCAATGAAAAGATGGGCAAATACTGCTGGGATTGAGGAGTTCGAGCTCAAAGGCGCTTTATCCCAAGGAAAGCGTCGCTGGGCTGAAACTGCTCAACTAAGCGTACAAGAATTAGAACAAATTCAAAGCCAAGGATTGCAAGCTAAGGAACATATGATTAAGGCGAATCTTCGCCTAGTCGTTTCTGTTGCTAAGAAATATCAAAATCGTGGCTTGGAATTATTGGATTTAGTTCAAGAAGGTACTTTAGGTTTAGAAAGAGCGGTAGAAAAATTTGACCCAACTAAAGGTTATCGCTTTAGTACCTATGCTTACTGGTGGATCCGTCAAGGTATTACCAGAGCAATTGCTACTTCTAGCCGTACTATCCGCCTACCAGTTCATATCACCGAAAAGTTAAACAAAATAAAAAAAGCTCAACGTAAAATTGCTCAAGAAAAAGGCCGCACTCCAACTTTGGAAGACTTGGCTGTTGAGTTGGAAATGACTCCTGCTCAAGTACGGGAAGTTTTACTACGGGTACCTCGTTCTGTCTCTCTTGAAACTAAAGTAGGTAAGGACAAAGATACCGAATTAGGTGAATTACTCGAAACTGATGGTATAACACCAGAAGAAATGTTAATGCGAGAATCTCTCCAAAGAGACTTGCAAAATCTGTTGGCCGATCTAACTACCCGCGAACGGGATGTTATTTTAATGCGTTTTGGCTTAGCTGATGGTCATCCCTACTCATTAGCTGAAATTGGACGCGCTCTTGACTTATCCCGCGAACGTGTTAGACAAATCGAATCTAAGGCTTTACAAAAGCTACGTCAACCCAAACGACGCAACTTGATTCGCGACTACTTAGAATCCCTCAGCTAGAAGTTAATTACACAAAAAGTGAACCTGCGCGGTTTTCGGGAGCTACTCGTAATACAGTATACAGTTCCCAATATGAAGGGATGAGGTATGGTTTTTCCTTTACCATAACACCCCTGTCTTCCGCGCCAGCCACTTCTCTCAACCACTGAGATTTGACACTTCTATACATAGAATTGGTGGGATTCTTATTACATCAGGAGACCCAACATACGTCAAGAAAAATTTCGTAACCCTTCACAAACATTCATAGACTGCCTGACCGAAATGCTTATTAATTTCTGTTTAGTTGGGTAGAATAAGTCATATCAGCTACAGTCTCAGAGAAAATTTACTGAAAAAAAATGAGTATATAAAACTACTCGTAAATGGTAAATATTTACCTGTTTATACTAAACAGATAAATTGTCTTGACACAAACGTATTTGATCGAAGGGAATCGCAATTTTAATTTTCCCTTTGATATGTAGTAGTATTGCACTCCTCTACAGTTAATAATAATTATCAACAATCTAGAGTTATTGCAAAAAGGTAGACTTATTTGCTATATTCGCAATTGATAGGGTTTGTTGAGAAATATTAAGTATGACTATTTACACCACTGCTTCACTCAAGGCAGAGCTCAACGAACGAGGTTGGCGTTTAACACCTCAGAGAGAAGTGATCCTGCATATTTTTCAGGAGCTTCCTCAAGGAGAGCATCTAAGTGCAGAAGATCTTTATCAAAGATTACAAGTCGATAACGAAGGTATAAGTCTTTCGACAATTTATCGCACTTTAAAGTTGATGGCACGCATGGGTATTTTGCGGGAATTGGAACTGGGCGAAGGTCATAAACATTATGAGTTGAACCAGCCTTATCCCCATCATCACCATCACTTAATTTGTGTTAGGTGTAACGAGACTATCGAGTTCAAAAACGACTCAATTTTAAAAACTGGGTTAAAAACTTCTCAAAGACAAGGTTATCATCTTCTTGACTGCCAGTTGACTATTCATGGAGTATGTCCCAAGTGCCAGCGGGCATTAATGCCTTTATAACACTTGGGAGTATGAACGAATTTGAGCAGTTTTTATTAGTAGATGTTTTTTTTGCAGATTGGCGAGCAGTTTTTGACTTGCTCTCAAAGGAGGGATAGTAACTCGGACTACATTAATGCTAGTCTGAGGGTGAAACGGATGTTAAAATCGTCCGTTTCTCACATCCTTCAAACTAACGCCGTAAAATTCCTGGGCTTGTTTAATTGCTGCCTCAGTATCTTTACTCATTACTCCATTTAGAGGTCCTTTATAGAAACCTCTTGCCTGCAAGCGTCTTTGTATCTCCAAAACGTTAAACTCAGCTTTTTCGGCATTATTTACATTTCTATACAATTTGCCACGAGTAGTAGGTCCGGCAATACCACTAGCTGCTAAGTAATTACTATTTTGGAATCGCTTCACCGCATCTGCAGTATAGGCACCAAAATAGCCGTTTGGTTGTCCCTTCAAATATCCTGCTTTGATTAACTGTGCTTGCAAAATTCTTACCGGTTCGCCGCGATCGCCCAAGCCAAGATATTCCTTATTTTGTCTAGCAGCTATTGTCATGCTCTTTGGAGCTTCTTCGCCAAAGCCAACTCCCATTGGTGGTAACTTAGTAAGGGTTTGAGCTCCTACAATACCATCAACATCTAAACCATAAGCTCTTTGAAAGCGCTTCACGGCATCTTCGGTAATCGGTCCATAAATACCTGTAGAATTACCGTAATAGAATCCTGCAACCCGTAACCTTTCTTGCAAAGCTTTAACGGCTTGACCTTCGTCCCCTTTAGCCAGCAAGTTAGGATTGCGACGTTTATTAGTTAGGTTAGCACTAACAACCTTGGGAGAAGCTTTTGGATTACTGCTTTGGGCAACTCTGGGAGTTGGCTTTTTCGTGGTTGCTCTAGTAGTATTTACCGTTACAGCCGCACGCCAACCTTCTAATTTTTGCAGTGTAGTAGGTCCTGCTATACCATCAACGCCGATGCTAGCAGCTTTCTGAAAGCGCTTGACAGCATCTTCTGTTTTACCGTCATATACCTGAGTTACAGGAGCTTGATAAAAACCAGCTCTTTTTAAATCTTGTTGTAAATTTTTGACAGACGGACCTCTATCTCCTTTTTGCAGTGCTAAAGCACTACTAGCAATGGTGAGAATGGAGATAGTTAATACTAGAGGTAACATATACCTCCAAGCCCTGCTCGAAAAACGTTTCAAATCTGGAGTTTTTGCGGTTTCCAACCAGGAACTAAGGTACAATAAGTCACTGCTTGAGGGATCTTCATAGACGACCGCTAAGTGTAAATACGCAAGATTTTCCATTTTTTTTTCTTACACCACCGATTTTGATTCGATTGCTGCTTCTGCTTGGTGAACCAGGTTTCGCAAATTTTCTAATGTTGATATATTTACATCCTGCCATAAACCGCGCTGGTGTGCTTCTAATAATCTTTCAGCAATATCACGCAAGGCATGAGGATTGTTGTTCTCGATGAATTCACAGACATTTGGATCGAAAAGATAAGCTTGGGCAATTCCCTGGTACATATGATTTTCTACACAGTTGGCAGTAGCATCGTAGGCAAATAAATAATCTACCGTAGCAGCGATTTCAAATGCACCTTTATAAGCATGACGCATCACTCCTTCGATCCATTTGGGATTAATAACTCGCGAGCGATACACCCTGGCTATTTCTTGTTGAAGCTTGCGAACTCGCGGGTTACTGGGTATGGAATTGTCACCAAAATATGTTTGGGGATTGTTCCCCGTTAACGAACGTACTGCTGCTGTTAATCCACCCTGAAACTGGTAATAATCGTCGGAATCAAGCAGATCGTGTTCCCGATTATCTTGATTGTGCAGCACAATTTGCATTTTTACTAGACGTTGCTCGAAGGCTTGGGGTGCAGCTTTGCAATCACCTTTACCCGTGTAAGCATAGCAGCTCCAGTTGATGTACGCACGCGCTAAATCTCGATCTGAATTCCAATTTTGAGATTCAATCAAACCTTGTAAACCAGCCCCATAAGCTCCTCCCTTACTACCAAAAATACGATACTGCGCAAGCCTTTGTGCTGCATCTTTATTTAATCCTTGTTCCATCCAAAGTTCTGTTTCAGAAGTTACTTGTAAGGCTAAGGGATTGTACTCTGGGGATTCATCTAATGCCGCGACTGCCTCTACAGCTTGCGAGAACAGTTCGATTAAGTTGGGAAAAGCATCTCGAAAGAAACCTGAGATTCTTAGGGTTACATCTACTCGGGGACGCTGTAAAACTGATATTGGTAAAATTTCAAAGTCTACTACTCTCCGAGATGCACCATCCCATACCGGCTGTACTCCAAGTAAAGCCAAGGCTTGAGCAATATCATCGCCTCCGGTGCGCATTGTGGAGGTTCCCCATACGGACAAGGCTAATGTTTTTGGATACTCGCCATTTTCTTGGGTGTATGTTTCTATAAGAGTTTCTGCTGCTTTTCTACCAACATCCCAAGCTGATTCTGTGGGTATGGCTCGTATGTCAACTGAGTAAAAATTGTTGCCTGTAGGTAGAACTTCCGGACGACCGCGTGTTGGCGCGCCACTTGGAGCGCTTCTGACGTATCTTCCGTCAAGACCTCGTAACAAATTTTCAATTTCTAAATCGGTTTGTTTTAAAGAAGGAAGGAGTGTAAAGCGTATCCATTTTATTACTAATTGAGTTTGGGAATTTGCAGCTTGTATTTGAGGAGGTAGAAGAGGTTTAGAATCCCCCAACTCCCCTTGCTCAACGGGGGCTATTTGTTCGATTAAATTTTCGACGACACCAGCAGCGTATTTTTCTACAAGTTCAATTGCATCACCTACTGTACGACAAGGTTCGTTACTTTCATTTACAAAAGCTTGAGTTGGATTATCCGTTAATGGATCGAGATCCCAGTTTAAATCTTCAGCGATCGCGCGGGTTAATCCACAATGATGACGATTGGGATGACGGGCGATCGCTAGGATTAAATCTCTCAATTGTCTTCCATTAGGACATTTTCCAAATATATGTAAACCATCACGAATTTGAATTTCTTTTAGTTCGCATAGATATCCATCTAAGCAGTTCCAAATATCATTTTGTATTTGATTATCAAGTTTTTTACTATCAATTTCCAAGTCTAAATGTAAATTTTCTTGAAGAATTAATTTAGTAATTTGTTCGTTAATAACTGGTAACCTTTGGGGATCTAAATCGCTCGCTTCATAGTATTCATCAACTAAATTTTCCAGTTTTTGCAGGGGACCATAAAGTTCTGCACGAGTTAAGGGAGGGGTGAGGTGGTCTATTATTATAGCCTGAGCGCGACGTTTTGCTTGAGAACCTTCCCCAGGGTCGTTGACAATAAAGGGATAAAAGTGTGGGAGAGTTCCGAAAGCAACTTCTGGATAGCAATTTTCTGACAAAGCGATGCTTTTTCCCGGTAGCCATTCAAGATTTCCATGTTTTCCGACATGAACTACAGCATCAGCACCAAAGGATTTTCTAATCCAATAATAATAAGCTAAATAAGCATGAGTAGGTTCTAAATTTGGTGCGTGATAGTTCAAGCTCGGATCGACATCGTAACCCCTTGAAGGCTGAATTCCCACGAAAACATTACCAAATTGAATGCCTGGTATTGGGAATGGAGAATTGGTAATTGGTAATTGGTAATTGGTAATTGGTAATTGGGTATTACTCTCCATTTTCCCTTGTCCCCTTGTCTCTTTGTCTCCTTCAATATTTCCCCATCTTTGAGAAATACCTTGCTGCACTGCTTCTGGTAGAGACGTAAAATATTCTTGATATTCTTCAAGGGAAAGACTTTGCCTTATTTTTCTTAAATCTCTGGCTTCTGGATCGTTTGTTACTCCAGTAGTCAGTAATTCTATTAATTCATTGCCGTTTTCGGGTAAATTTTCTACCTGATAACCAGCGTTTTGCAAAGCTTTCAAAATTTCAATACAGCTTTGGGGTGTATCTAATCCAACTCCATTAGCTAAGCGTCCGTCGCGAGTAGGATAGTTAGCTAAAATCAAGGCTATACGACGTTTATCGACAGATTTACAACGTAAATTAACCCAATTAGCTGCTAAATTTGCCACGAATTCAATTCGCGAAGCTACTGGTTTATAAACAACGACATCAGTTTGTAGAGCCGAGTTGTTATTTTGTACAGTTTTGAAAGAGACAGCACGGCTAATAATTCGTCCATCAACTTCTGGTAGCGCCACATTCATGGCAATATCCCGGGGAGAAAGCCCTTGAGAAGAAGATTCCCATTGTTCCATTGAACTACTGCTGAGGATGACTTGCAGCACGGGAATATCCAATTTTTCCCACAATTCTAAAGATGGCCTTTCAGTTTCTAAACGGGCTAAAGAAAAACTGGTAGTGTTGAGTATAAGAGAAAAGCGATTCCCATCTCGCGAGTGTAAAAACTCGCTCAATTCCTGTTGAACATCGATTTCACGCAATGAAGAAATAAAAACGGGCAAAGGTTGTATATTTCGTTTAGCCAAAGCTTGAGCTAAAGCATCGATAACTAAAGTATTTCCCGCCAAGTAATGAGCACGATAAAAGAGAATAGGAACTTTTGGTAACTGAGCATTAATCAAAGCAGAGCAAGGAATTTTATGGTTTCCCAATGTGCCATTCCCTTTGCTCAAATAATCATATAAACCAAATTTCGGCACTTCCTGGGGAGGTGGAGGATTAAATAATGTTGAAAAGCAATTATCGGCAATAAATTTAAAAGCATTAACAAAATTATCAACGCCACCTTGGCTAAAATAACGGGATATTTGGTTAACCGCAGCTAAAGGTAAAGTTGAATGGGAGATTAAATTAAGGTCTAAAGCATCGTCTCCTGGGATTACAATTAAATTTGTACGATTGCGTTGCACAATTTCGCGCACAACTTCTAAACCATAAGACCAGTAAGAACGTCCTCCTAATAGACGTAAGATAATAACTTGGGCAAATTCTAAAACTTGCTCGGCATAATTATCAATACTTATTTGATGCTGTAAATTGAGTAAATTGGCAACTCTAATCTCATCGAAGTTAGGAGGTAATTTAGAAACTGCTGCTGCTATAGTCTGAATATCTGTATCGGCTGAAGTTAAAAATACGATTTTTGCAGTCGTTTGTTCAAGAAATATTAATTCTTCTGACTGTAAGTTACATTCAAATTTATTGGCACTTATTCGATGCATAATCCTGTATTGCCGTTTTACACTGTTGGTTAGAACATTATTAAAATTTTTGTGCAGCGCTTCCCACTCTTCTCACTTCTACTTACTGAAAATGCTTAGTTCTCCTGATTTAAGCTTTTGTCAAATTTTTACTAGTAGTGCATTCGATCGACTGGGGAAATTATTGCAGCAAATGGTTCACCCTGTGGCGAATGCAGCAATGATAATGACGGAAGCTGTTTTGGCACGTATCCCTACTCCAGGAGACTGGCAGATCAAAAAGTTTACACTAGTAGTTTCCTCTGAATTTAGCGGGTTATTAGTAGGTTTACCATATTCTGCATCTTACTCTGACACAAGTTGTGACGATTTGTCAGTTGATGCAAAGCTAACATTTGAACCGGGAGAAATCATTAAATTTCTGGAAAATTTGAAAGATTTTTTTGAAGTTGATTGTCATATTTACCAACAGCTTGAACGATATTGCCAAATTCCCGTTCTTAATGATGCAACATTACAAAGTCGATTCACAATACTGTTGTTAAAACACTTCACAACACGGGATAATGGATTTAATGTATCAAAAAATACGAATGATTTTTCTGCTTGCGAACAGGTTGAACATGCGCTAGAAAAACAGATTGCTCAAGAAAGACTATTAAATCAGGTAATTACCCAAACCCGTAAAAGCTTAGACTTGCCAGTAATAATTACAACTACCATCAGTCAAGTCAGAGAATTTCTGGAATTAGATAGATTAGTAGTTTATAAGTTCGAGGAATTCAATACTCAAAATGCAAACAAAACAAATCAATATTATTCACAGCAGCATTTACAAAACCCACTGCCCTACACAGGCTGTGTAGTTCATGAAGCTTTGGCCAATGATACCATCTCTTCGGTGTTGAATTACTCTGAAGAAAGATGTTTGATGCCCTCAACTAAATGTTGGCAGAAATATCGCCAAGGTTTTACTTTAGCTATAAGTAATGTAGAAAAAACTTATGCTCTAGAAGAGTGTTTACTAAAATATTTAAAAAAAATTAGAGTCAAGGCTAAATTTGCTGCACCCATTGTCTTTGAGGAGAAACTTTGGGGTTTATTAATTGCTCATCAATGCGATAATACCCGTGATTGGACTGGGAGCGAAAAAACCCTGCTCACTTCTGTCGCTGAACAATTAGCGATCGCTATTCACCAATCTGAGTTAATGCTATCTCTAAAGTCAGATAAACTGACTTTGGAACAAAGAGTCAATGATAGAACAATTGAACTGCATGATGCTTTAATCGCCGCAGAAGCTGCAAATCGTCTGAGAAACGAG
>JBCCSG010000255.1:0-10782 GCA_039200565.1 Cyanobacteria bacterium P01_D01_bin.50
AATTACACCTGCATGGGAATCCAAGTTGTCAAGGTTCTGTTCTAACCGATACGATGGGTTAGTTTTCCTTGCTCCTAGTTCGTTTTAGGCTATTAAGCCTTCCACTTTATAGGAAACGAATCGCACGAATCCGTACTTATTAGTAATGCACATCTTCCTATTGCCCCAGCCCGTAGCTCGAATCAAAAGAGGTTGTGAGGTAAGTAGAGTTAATTTATCTACAATGCCGACAGCAGCAGCATCAATCCAATGGGTTTTAGGCAAATCGAGCCTTTTTCGATTAAATTTAGTCCGTCCTCCGGTACCAGTTTCAACAGGTAAGTTAAACGATTTAAGTTTGTTGAGTAATTCGTAACGAGTAGAATTTACAGCCGCAGCGTCTTTTAAAGAAGTTTTAGCTTGACTCAACACTCTTTCAAGCACGCTTGGCTTATTCTTCAAGAAATCTCTAATATCTTGATTAGATTTTTTCTGGTTGCAGTCGTGGCAAGCAATAGCAAGGTTTGAAACTCGATTGCTGCCACCTTTTGACTTGGGGTGAATATGTTCTACCTCAAGTCGAGTGTCCTTAGCTCCACAATAAGCACATTGGTGGTTCCATTTCTGAAGTAAGTATTCTCTTACCTCATATCCGAATAACTCCCCTTGTTGGTATTCCTTACCGCTAATTTCAGGGTTTTGTAAAGCTTGAAGATCAAACTTTACTAATTCTTGAGAAATGCCGGTTATGGGTACATAACGAATAATGCGTTTTACCCAAGTCACGATATTTTCCACGCGACTTAAAATTGATGGGGGCAACCACCCCTCTCTACGCTTACGGTTTAAAAATCTTGGCTTGCGATAACGAGTTTTGCGGTTGCGACGGCTTCTCCTAACCTGCCTGCGAGTCTCAAGGTCTGCCTTGATCTGCTCACCTCTATGAGTTATTTCGGCAGCCCATATCACCTTGTCGTCATTAACTATCGCTATGCCAGTTTTTTTGGAACCCGGATCAAGTTTTAGTTGATAGCTCCCTTCTTCACAATGTGTACATTCCTTCATGATTATAGTAAACGGATACTTTTTAAACAAAGCAGCTTTCTGTTGTTTTAAAAGCCTTCTGGCTTGTCCTGGATGGACAGGTGGTAATGGTTTCTTGCTAGCATCAATTACAAATACAAAGTTAGACATTTATTGCCCTCCGCTTTCACGGGTAAAGTTTTCCTCGACAAAGTTATAAAGGCTTGTTAGGTCAGCAACACTGGTGCCGGCTAAATACACCTGTTTAATTGCTGACGACAGGGTTACGTAGGCTGGAAAGCACCTAGAAGTGTCATAACCTTTATAACAAAAGTACTGGCTATATCCTCACCAAAGTTCAGCTTTATTCAGCCTTGTTCAGTGCTTAGCGTATAGCAACGGTATTGGTTCATCCAAAGCTCTACCTAGCAAAGCTTCCCGCACACAAGCACGGCAAAGCTCAATTTCAGTTGCTTTTATCAGTGCCACCCGCAGAGCTTGGGCTGAGACAAAATTTTCCTCTACTGGGACGCTGACACACCCAATAGCAACACCTCCTACAGTTAGCAGCACATCTAGTTCTGGAAATTTTGTTTCCACATCAGGAAGTTCCTCACTAACTTCCACTCTCAAGGAGCCATCTTTACTATTTTTTTTGTAACTGCTTGCCTCTTCTACCGTCTCCGGGTTATAGAATTGCTCCAAAGTCCAATTCTCACGTCCCCAAATTTGCTGCAAAAACACCGTCCAGGTTTCTCCGATGGTTTCAGCAGCATTGTAAGCGGGTATTACAATAGATACATTCATAATATAAATTAATTAATATAAATTAAATTAATGTCACAGTTTTGAGCTAGTGCCAATAAGCGACGGCTGAGTTATGTAGCTAAGTAGTTAAACATAATTAATTACACAATGTCATTGCGAGTGTAACGAAGTGAAACGAAGCAATCGCAAGGGTTAGGGCTAATTTTCTTAGCTTTTAATAAGAGTAAATAATTTTGTTCACTTACTTATTTTGGTTAATCTTTTGCTCTAGAATAATCCCAACGCGACGAGCCAACCCAGTTGCTTCCGACTGGGTTTCTAATGCAAGCAGAAAGTCTTCTATTTTTCCTGCAATTGTCGGCCACAGCGTTTTCCATGGATCTTGTTGGTGACAATGAGCAACACGTACAGACTGAAAAATACGTCCAGCAACTTGATTGGGGTTAAGATCGGGAGCGCGATCGCCAACCAGCAGTTCCAGCAGCGATCGAGCATCTTTGTTGTTAGCCAGTAGTAATCCTCCATGCCAAGCTGACTTTTCTAGCCTCAGCTTTGGGAGTAGTTCCCTTGGCTCTCCTGCTGCATGACTTGGATGGGGGTTGGGCACGCGAGGATCGGGGTTATGGCCTTGAGTCATTACCCGTAAAGCATTAGCAAAGGTAATGCTTGCATTCTTGGAAAGAGAATTGGGTTGTATCCGATAAAATGCCAGTATTTCTTTAACTGCACCAAAGCGAGCGCCATAACGGGCAATACGTTGCCACAAATCCCAGTCTTCAGCAGTAGATAGAGAAGTCTCAAATCCCCCCACTACCTCAGCCAGTCTTTTACGAACAATACAGCATTGCAGAAGTACAGCACACCTGCGAGCTAATAAGGGGAATAAGTCTGTTTCTGAGGGGGTATATTGTTCTTTTAAGATATGACCATCAGGTGCTATCCATTTGATTCCACAGTGAACGGCATCTAGACTAGAATCAGCAGCAAGGGCTGCACTCATTCTTTCCAAATATTGTGATGACCACCAATCGTCGGCATCAAGAAATGCTAGCCAGTCGTACTGAGCATGACTAATACCAGTATTGCGAGCAGCGCTAACTCCCTGATTTCCCTGACTAATTAGGCGAATTCGACTATCTTGTTCTGCTATTTTTTTTACTACTGCTTCAGTCTCATCACTAGAACCATCATTAACTACGATCGCCTCCCAGTTGGGCATAGTTTGACATTGAATCGATGCCAGAGTTTCGGCAATAGTTTCTGCTGCGTTGTAGGCGGGAATTACGATAGATACATCCATAAAATTACCGAACTGGAACATGAATAATTGTGAGGTTTATTGGTTTGTGTGACCCTTGTAGACATGAAGTTATTATAAAACTTGTAGCGTCACGCACCACCCAAGATTTGCAATTGTTAAAAGCCCTAACTCATTACTTCAGGACTTACGCAATTGTCACAGGACCCTGATGGTGCGTGACAGGAAAAGGGCAATTTATTGTTTACAATTAAGCATACTGTCACAGCACCCTACAAATAAAATGTGCCAGTTGCGGCCATTCCTATATTTATTACTTATTACTTATTACTCATTACTTATTACTCATTTACCAGTCTTCACTAGTTTCATAACCCGTTTTAATCAGAATTGGATTGAACAATTTTTTGAATTGCTCAATGTGATGGGATGAAAAATGATTTTTCCAGTCTCCCGCTAAACCCTTGCGATAATGAGAATAAACATTTTCTTCTCCCTCTTTCCGACCACCCGACAAACGCTTAAAAGCATGTTTTTCTACAATTGCCTCTAAATTCTCCTCAGAAAGTAAATTTGGTGTAATCTGTAAATGTGAAAATATCTGTTTAAATTCCTCCACTGGATTAACTATCAAATCCTCAAACTTTTTTTCTAAAATCTTGGGATTCTCGTAATTCCAGGAAAAGACGTGATATAAATAAACCGAGGAAAATTCCATTTCCGCTAATATTCCCTGCTCCTTGTCTAAGGTTTTGAGGTAATCTCTATATACCTTCATTTTTGGCCATTTTTCGCCATGATTGTATAAATGTGAGAAATAACCAGATACAATCATGTCCCTGGGATCGCGTATGACATGGAAACCCGGACAATCCAGAGAGCGCACCAGTAAATAATCTGAATTCCAACAAATTAAACAGGATTTTTCTGATGGTAGGTAATTTGGATAGAGCCGCTTGGGCAATTCCACTGCATGGTCTTCTATTTCCCATGTATATTTGATAGTGTCACAGATATCTTTAATAATCTTAGTTATATACTGAGAGCAACATTTGTGATGACCATAATAGGCAGCTTGAAACATTTTTTAATACCTAACTCGATTTTAGATTTTAGATTTTAGATTTTAGATTTTCCTCTTCTTTAAACAAGGCGTTTGCCAATTTGATATTCTAGTAGGATTTACACAACTGGCCGCCTTTTTCTTGTAGATTGCTTGTACACTGATTGATTTTGAAAGCAATAATAAGACGGTGAGTGTACGGCACCATCTGGACATTGTGACAATATTTGCTCAAAATAGTTCTACTACAGCAGATTCTACCCTTGTACCAATAGCTGACCAAGAATATTCTGCTTGCACCAGTTCAAAAGCAGAACTGGTTAATTTTTGTTCCAAAGAAGGATTTGACCAAACTTGACGCACTCCTTCGGCGATCGCATCAATTTCCTCTCGGATCAGCAATTGTTCCCCATCTGTTACTTTTAATCCCTCAGCCCCTTTAGCCGTACTAACCACAGGAAGTCCAGCAGCAAAGGCTTCTAAAATTTTCAACCGCGTACCACTACCGTGATACAATGGCACGACCATTACACTGGCTGCGGCAAAATAAGGACGCATATCTGGAACTGCACCAATCACAGTAATTCCAGAGTCTTGTTCAGCTGCATCAAGCATCCATTGAGTTGGATAACGTCCTACCACCAACAGACGACAATCTGGGTAAACTTGTCGTAGTTGGGGATAAATCTGGTTTATCAGTAATTCAACTGCTAAGGAATTTGGGGGAAATGAAAGGGTACCAGGAAAAAGTATGGTTCGTTGTGTGTTTTCCCATCCTTCTGGTTTTGGATATTCACCATTACGAACTGTATTATAGTAATCTGTATTAACTCCATTGGGAATCAAATGAGTGTCCCTAACTTTTTCATATACCTCTGTTAGACCTTTGTCATCCACCTCGCTGAATACCCAAGTTTGATCTGCTTGGCTGAGTAATTTACGTTCCGCTTGCTTTGTACGGTTAATGTCTATAATCCCTGATATTTGAGCGGAAATCTTTAATTTATGGTCTTTGATTGCAGCTCGTGCAGCGTAAAACGCCTCTGTCACTACCATCTCAACATTGTGCTCCTCTAAAATGAAGCGGCATCCATATTTTTTGATAATAGGTATAAAATTATAGGCTCGAATATCCGCAAGCACTATATCAGGTTGAAAGTCTTCCAGAGCTTTCTGTAGTTCTTGTTTGGCAACTTTGGTGTATCGCCTGGTTGTTCGACGAAATTTGCCGGGATACAACCACCAAAACTGTTCTGCAAGTTGCTCCCAAATAGAATATTGCGGTGTGGCTAAGTTATAATGATGGTGTGGTTTAATCCCTGGGATGATTTGAGAGTCAGGTTTTTTGGCAAAAATGTAAAAAACCCCAACCGGACCAAATTTCATCATAATATTAACATCTTGCCAGTGACGCAAAGGTCCCCCTCCCTTGGCTGGGTACGGTTCACCCATAGAAATGAGAACGAGTGTACGGATGGTGGGAATACTCACCCAGAGAACCTCCTTCAGGCTATTGCTGATATTAAAACATCTTCTGGTAGAGGTTCGAGGGCTCGGTAATCTCTACCTGCGACATATTCTGGACGTGGATTTTCCACGGGAATGGGAATATTTTTCACACTGTTATAGGCAATTACAACAATTGTACGATTGAAGGGGGACATAATATTAGGTGCTGAACCATGAACGCAACTGGGATGAAAAAAGAGCACCGAACCAGCGGCACCTTTAGGTGCAGCAATTCCGTATTTTTCCACCAATTTGGTAACAGTTGGTCGATTTAGCATATACCGGGTTCGACCTCCGTTAAGATATTGTTTTTCTAGCGCTGAAGATTCTTCCTCTTCTGACATGGGGTTAATCAGGCCTTCCTGATGAGAACCGGGCATCAGCAAAATCGGTCCATTAAATTCGTTAACCTCATCTAAAAATACCATGGCGATCGCAGCATCAGTTCTAGGCATACCATCGTCTTTACAAAAATAGTAAGAATCTTGATGCCACGACCACATGGTGTCTTCAAATCCTGGCTTAAAATTAAGGCTACAGCGGTGAATGTATAGGGAAGAATCCCCTACTACCTGCATTACCGGCTCTATAAGTTTTGATTGACGAACTAATCCATGAAAAACTTTGTTTGCCTGATGCACCCCATGAATCATCTTGACAGTTTTCTCATCTTTTTTGACAATCTTCCCTGGTAAATCTTGGAGACACAGAGCGCTAGCTTCAGTTCGGAGCAGTTCTACCTCTGCCTGGGTAAAACAATTGGGCAAAAGTAAATAGCCTTGATCCTCATAAGTTTTGAGTTCTTCGCTGGTTAGTTGCATCCGTTGTTATCCTCCTTATAAATTTATAATTCATTCCAGAAAGTGTTGATTTTGAAAAGTTGGCTGCGTTATGTTGCCATATTTTTGGTCGTTATATGCTTCAGGTATCAGTGTACAAGTGCTAAAACTTTTGCTGCTACTGATGCTATTGTCATCAGCAATAGTTTCCCCAATAAACGTATTTACAGAAACAAACACTCCTACCAAACCTACAATAAGTAGCCTGCGTAGGAATAGAAATGAACACCCCATAATATGTATTCTCCTCTCATCAAGAAAGTTACTATTACAGCCTGTCATACTAAAATAAACTTTCTCGATTTTTAATAAAACTTAAAGTTTATTGGAACTTGAAAATTGCTTTTGATTTACCATCGCTTCACTGTACCAAACAAGTTCATTAATAAAGGATTCAAGCTTGGTTTTAAACTCCAAGTCGCACAATTTTCCATCTTCATCAAATACCTCTTGAACATGGGAAATCGGCAACTTGTCTGGAATAGGCAACCCGCCTAAAGCAAGGCACACCAATCGCAATTGCGCCAAACAATCTAGTCCTCCAAAACCTCCAGAAGATACGGTACAAATGCCAATAGGTTTATGCCTTAAAGCTTGGGGTTCAAGATAATCAAGAGCATTTTTCAACACTCCAGGGTAGCCATTTTTATATTCTGGAGTCACAATCAAAATACCATCTGCTTCACCTAACTTGGAGCAGAATTTGAGTAAATTAGCAGGAGGTTCTTCCATTTCTTTTAATCGCTCCTCTAGCATAAATAACTTATATTCACCGAGGTCAATTAATTCGGTTTCAATGCGGTTATTTTGGAGTAGTTCTCCTAGAATAAATTGAGCTACCTTTAAACTTTTTCTGCCATTTCTACAGCTTCCTAAAAGAATAGGTATTGATAATTTTGTCATGGTTAATTTAGCAGCAGTTTTTATAGCTTAATTTTTAATCAACCTCCTGTTATTTTTGGCGTATTTTATATTTTGCAGCTCAAAATTACTAACACTATTTCTGCATAAACACGATTTACGCAAGTGGTACAATCAGTAGTTATTGCGTGACACTAAGTCCAGCTAATTACTTACTGTATAACCTGATTGAAAGGATAACGGTTATTATCTATTACTCCTTACTCCTTACTCCTTACTCCTTACTCCTTACTCCTTACTCTAATCAGATTTGTAATAAAACTCACGGCTGAGAAAATTAGGGCGATTGCCATTTTTAAATTTGAGAAAGGCAGCAATTATGCACAAACCTTTATTCAAATTGGCTGCTAATAAAGGTTCCACTCCATCAAGACTGTAATGGGCACTGAAGCCTGTTTGACCGTGATTGTCTACATATGTTGTTACTTCAACTTTGCCCCAATCTTCCGGGGAATTACCACCATAAGCATTAATAAAAACGCGATCGCCCTGCTGAGTTATAGTAAATTTCTTAATCCACTCAGTTTGTTGATTAGAATTAATCCATGTACCCAAAATTGCATTTAAATCAATTTGAGGATTGCGATCGGGTTGAGAATTATGAGTTTCAGCGTAAATTTGGTTCGATTTCATATCTGCGCTCTATTGTTTTTAAGGTCTTACCACAAAATTATTACGTTACTTACCTTGAAGACTACTTACGGTGGAAAAATTCACGACCAAAGTGTCTAGAACGACCGCTATCGTCTAAGTAGCGAGTATAGGATTGAATGACGATAATACCTAGCTTGTGATTAGAGACAAGAAGAGTTTCGATTCCGTCGAGACTATAAAGGGCATGGAATCCTGCTGCTACTAGGCTTGATGCTCCAGCAGCGTAGGGTATTGCTTCTGCTTCTCCCCAATCAATTAAATCTCCATCACTAGTTCCGTAAGCATTAATAATTAAACTACCATTACGTTCGCTCAAAATTACTTTCTTGAGGTAGATAGTATCTGCTTTGGTGTTAAACCATTCTCCCAACAAAGATGAAGTATCTATGGGGGAATCTACAGATGGTCTTTCATCTGCTTTCATGTACTTGGTAAATTGCTTGACACTTTCCATAGTATTAATTGTGATTTCTGTGATTATTTTATATTTCCGAGAATAAATTTTAGTTGTAGAAACGTAAATTTAAACCTGACCCCGCCGACCGCACCCCTCTCCTTATATGCGGAGAAACCACACCCCGCCGACCGCACCCCTCTCCTTAACAAGGAGAGGGGATGGGGGTGAGGTTAAGAGTTATCTAAAACAAACTTTTCACAAACCCCCCATCAACTTGAATTAATGTTTCCATTCCCAAGTTCTCAGTTAGGTAACGGGTGCGATTACCTGCTTGTTTCGCATCATTATGTTGACCTGTTTCCCAAAGAGTCGCTGTGTGACGCAACCATAGTTGCATGGTTTCCAAGTTCATGGCGCTTTGAGCAATGCGGTGCTGTACGTGGGGATCGCCTTCTTTACCTTGTTTCTTGACATATGCTAAAGCATAATCATAAGCACCCTCGGCAGCTCCTAAAAAAGCAGCACCATACTGAGGAGTAAACCGCGTCTGCCATTCTTCAAACAAATACTGACCTGGATAGCCAATTAAATTTTCTTCCGGAATAAAAGTCTCCTTGAAACGCACTAGGTAACTAATAGAACCTTTCATCCCTATGGGTTCCCACCAACTATCATCAAAGCTGACGCTCGGATCTGATAAATCGCAGGCTAGCATGAGTACCGATTTTGCCGAGCCGTTACCGTGACGCGCTCCCCCTGTCCCTAATGGGTTAACAAACAGAATTGCCCATTGCGCTTCGTTAGCACTGGTAGCGAATATCTTAGTACCATCAATTATATATCCCCCATCAGCCACTCTAACCGTGGTGCCAAAGCCGACTTTTTGACCGGGAATCTTAGATTGAGGTTCTCCGCTCCAACCAGCCCATTTCTCACCGCGTCGCACAATACCCTCAAACCAGCGCTTTTTCTGGGAATCATTTGCCATTCCTGCAAGTAACACCTGACAATTAGTATGTCCTTCCCAGCAACGAGCCAGAGATAAATTTACCTTAGCCAGTTCTTTGGTCATCATCCACAGGGCTAGTAACTGTTATCTAATTTCTACCCATAAATGGACATATATGCCCAAATTGTCCATATATCGGGACTTGGTCAGATATATTAATGATTATATAAGTGCTATATTCTCTCCGGTTTAATTATTGTTTGCGGCTATTTTACTGATAAATTGTTTGAGTCTGCTTTTTGCATAGTTGCTTTTATTCATCCCTGAATCTTTAAGAATTAATAATTTTATGATTGATAGTATTTATAAATAGTTTCGATGATGATATTGTTAAACCATAAATAAGGATTAGTTTTTATTACTTATAAAGTATTAAATAACTGAAATCTCTGTCCCAATTACAAGGTTCTAATCATAAATTTTATACAATGTTACTTGGCTTTAAAACAGAATTAAAATTAAATAATTTTCAAAGAACTGTTTTACTCAAACATTGTGGAGTTGCTAGACATGCTTGGAATTGGGGATTAGCATTAACAAAAGCAATATTAGAAGATAATAAAATTAATCCTAACTCTAAGATAAAATTTCCTACAGCCATTGATTTACATAAATACTTAGTAGCTTTAGTAAAACCAGAAAATCCCTGGTACTATGAGTGTTCCAAATCTGCACCGCAATCAGCATTAAGAGATTTATCTGCAGCTTGGAAACGATGCTTTAAAAAAATTAGTAATCAACCAAGATTTAAAAAGAAAGGTAAAAACGATTCATTTACTTTGGAGGGAACTTGTAAGATAAAGGATAATTTTACAATTCAAGTTCCGAGAATAGGTAAACTCAAAACCTACGAGAGATTACCCCAAATAGATAAAATAAAATCAGTAACTGTATCTCGGCAAGCTGATAGATGGTTTATTAGTTTTAAGATTGATTCCCAAATACAAGAGTTGGGTAATACAACAGTTGTAGGTGTTGATTTAGGAATTAAGGCTCTAGCAACTCTATCAACGGGTGAAGTTATAGAAGGTGCAAAATCATATCGTACTTTTAAGAAAAAATTATCACGATTACAGTGGTTAAATCGCAACAAAATAATTGGTTCTAAGAATGGTCGAAAGGCTCAGTTAAAAATAGCTAGGCTTCATAGAAAAATTGCCAACATTAGAAAAGATACAATTCATAAATTAACTTCATTACTAGCCAAGAACCACGGAACAGTAGTGATAGAAGATTTAAACGTATCTGGAAGTGCGATTCGTTCAATCTAAATCCGTAAGGAGGGACGATTGACATCAGTAAAGTAACTGGTAACAGTTGAGTAAGCACTTAAATCCTTTACTGGTGATAACTTGTGACTCA
>JBCCSG010000256.1:0-10761 GCA_039200565.1 Cyanobacteria bacterium P01_D01_bin.50
TAAGCTGCTACGCATCTAAATTGTATATTATTCTATTTGATAATGATGCCTCAAACTATCTTTACTTTTGAATGCCGGACTTTTGACTTTTGACAAGAGTATTGTGCATTTTTAATGCACAACAGCTTATCAGTTATAGTATATCTGTCACAAATATTCTCTGAGGAATTCTTAAAATGACGATTGCAAACCAAGCGTCAATTGCCAATCAGTTTC
The DNA here is from genome assembly GCA_039200565.1 of Cyanobacteria bacterium P01_D01_bin.50. Taxonomy (GTDB): domain Bacteria; phylum Cyanobacteriota; class Cyanobacteriia; order Cyanobacteriales; family Nostocaceae; genus Rivularia. The sequence continues at coordinate 217 of JBCCSG010000256.1, forward strand.
TAACTGAGGCCCATCCAAATCACGATAAATAGGCAATTCTAACTCCATTGCTACACGAGAGCCTTGTAAATTTCCCTCGGGAGCATATAGATTGACACCAAAACCGACATTAACTTGAGTACCGCTTCTTAGATTGGGATCTGCGGTTGGAATCATCATCGGATTTAGGCGATCGTCAGCTCCATCAATATCTCCCCAAGTTGTACCAGTTAATCTTAACGAAGTACTCAACCAATCAGTCCAATTACGAGCAATCCAACCTGATAGTTGATATTTATTACCGAGACGATAACCATTATCATTTTTACCTAATCTCACTGTTGTTAAAGCTTGCGCTCCCCAAGAGCCTTTTTTCGATTGATTTAAGTAAGTAATTCCTGGTAGCAAATCAAAAGTACCGGAACCAATTTGCATTGGATAGGGAAGTATTTGGTCATCACCTGCAGGAGTGTCATCTTTTTCATTAATCGAACCGGTTGGAAAACTAACCCCAAGATTCAAATGTACGCGCTGTTTATCTCGATCAAAAATTGTGTATAGCGCTGTCGTTTTAATATCTCCAATACCTTCAGAATTTGTAGTGAAACGTCCACCGCTACGGGTAAGATGTTCCATTTCCTTGGAGACATAAGGTACCATCGCCATTAGGGTAACATCTTCACTTACTGCGTACATGGCCCCAAACATATGCATGGACATAGTCATATCGACAGGAGTGACCATAAAATCCTGTAATACTTCGCTATTGCTGAGACTATTTGTACCGTCGCGATTACCATCCATATTCATAAACATGTAGCGGTAAGAGAACATAAATTCTCCTTTTTTGTGAGTATGATCTCCCATTACTCCAATGGGTGCGTGTCCATCCGGACGAGCTGCTGACCATTTATCGGGATCGCTGTGAGGTTTGCTATCTGCAATTATTAACTTTTCGCTGTCAGAATTTTCAGTTAATAATGGATTGAGGAAATGTTGTGGAAATTTCTGATTATTTGGTTGATTTAAATCTAAGTCGGCGGCGGAAGTAGAAATTGCTGATTGTTTTTGAGTATTTAGTTGAGATTGTTTAAGTAACTGCTTAGATTGAATTAATTTCTCAACTAATCTACGATTCTCAGTTTTTATATCAGGTTCTATGCTTAATTCTGTAATCTGATTTGTAGATTTTGTAATTGATTCCGGTTTAACTTCTGCAACAGCTTTTAATGGAACTAAAAAAATACTAATAATAGTCAAACTAGATTGAAAATAGTTGGCCTTCAATTTATGAACCTCAATTGTATCTACGTAATTTTACAAGTAGGAACAGTATCAAATAAAAAATATAATTAAGTCAAAAGACAGTTCGTCAAACTTATCTTAAAATACTTATAAATGTTGATAAATTAGTGTAATTGTGAAGGGTTCCCATAAGAATTTTTTTATAAGAAAAAAATTCTTATGGGTGCCCGTGACTTGGTCAAAATAGATTACAAATTTTGGACAGAAATACACTTTTTCGCTGAAAAATTAATATTTCTAAGAAAGATAGGTGGCAGAAACCCAGTTTTTGCGAAAAACTGGGTTTCTCAAATCTCACTTAGGATTTAGGAATGCTATATGTAAAAAAAATATAATCCCGAAACCAACAGATTTGATATAAATCTTCCTAAGCAAAAAATACAATTCATTGTAATTAAACTTAACCCGAACAAGATTTAATCTCTTCCAAAGCAGCTTCAACCTTTTCCACTGCTTCTTCTGGTAAAGGAATATATCCTAATTCTTCCGCAAATTTTTCACCTTCACTAAGACACCACTTCACCACATCCTTAATAACTTTTGCTTTATTCAATTCTTGGTAATTCTTATAAACTAAAAGCCAGCTATTATCTCCTTGATAAAGTTTCTATATGGTTATAAGTCTTATTGCGTCACGCACCATTATTAAGAACTTGTTGCGTTACTGTTGTTTTATAGATTTGCACAGAGTTTTTCACCCAACTTACTCACACAAAGGGCTTTTTCTTCTGCTGTTAAGTCTTCGTATTCTATATCTCGACGCAACACTATACCATTATGACCTGTTAAAAAGCGAGGAAGTTGTTTGTACTCAATGAGTTTTAAAGTCTTCATATCGTAGGTGGTATAAGTCGTTAATTCTGGAGAATCAAAGTTGATATCAACCACTGTAATTGCTTTGCTTGGCGGTATTTTACTGTCAATTAACGGACGAGGTCCCGAACCTATAATTCCCGTGTGGAGTAGTTGTAGTTTACCGCGATGACCGGGATAATATGCGTGGTGATGTCCGCTTATATAGGTGTGAACGTTGTATTTTTCTAACATTGTTCGCAGTTGGTCGGCGTTTTCCATTACGTCACCGGGTTGATTTCTACCGATCGCCACTGCATATAAAGGTAAATGACTGAGTAAAATCCGCATTTTGGCTTGTTGTGCTTCGGGAGAAGCTAATGCTTTTTCTACCCAAGCTAGTTTTTCGGGAGGAATTTTGTGTGTTGAACCATCCCAAGCCATGAAGAAGATATCTTTATGCTTAAAGGTGTAGAAAAATGGGAATTCGCTGCGATCGATGAATTCAACTCCGGGGTCATTTTTAGGATCGTTCCAATATTCGGAAGCTAAATCTCTTTCTTGTTGAAACAGAAAATTTCCTCCTACCCCTTTAGCGCCAGAAGCATCGTGATTACCGATGGTAAAACCGTAAGGTAGATTTGCTTTACGTAAAGGTGCTGCAACATGCTCGTCGAAAGCAGCCCACATCGCTTTAATTTGTTGTTCCGTCAACGATGATTTTTGACCTGCTACCATATCGCCGCTACAAATTACCATATCAGGTTGCCAAAAAGGTAATAAATTTATTCCTTTATCTACCTCTGGGTCGTAGTCAGTGGAACCATAAGCTGAATTCAAATCGCTGATTACTACTAAACGTACATCTCCATGGGTCGGATTAAATAAATCACTATTCCCAGCGCTTTTCACAATTTCTTGTGTGGCTAGCGGTAAACTTGAAATTTGTGATTTATTGCTTTGTTCTGCAGCTGGTGTTTGAGGAGTTTGTGTCGTTTCTCTCGCAAGGTTAGCACAAGCGAAACAGAAGATGCTCAATGCAAACCCCACAATTGCAAATAAACAAAATTGCCGAAAACGCATTTTTTTACTCCACCAACAACTACACCGCTAAATATAGCGGATAGTTGGATGATTTATTTTTATACTGGAATACAAAGATAGAAGATAGTAATTAAGCAGCTTTAGCGAAGCCCATGCCGTTTGGGTTTATCGCAAAACTATCTGCTTTAATTGTTATGTTCTCAGAATCTTTACCTTTAACTTCTACCGTCGAAAAAGTTTCAATCAAAACTACAGCGCCACAACTCAAGGGTTTTTCAGGTCGATAAACTACTTCGCAAGGACCGTGAATCTTTACCGAATGACCGTAAATATTGTCATTGAGGTGTTTAACGGTAATTACTGGTTCTGGTTCTTGTAGTTTTTGATTTTTCTTAATTAAATGTTTATTCACGTGGATTATTGTTTTCGCTGGAATTCGTCTGCACCATTTAGGCTTTGGACCGCGACTACCTCGACTAATGATGGGTTTTCCGTCAAATAAAGGTACGATCCAAATTTTTCCGACTTTGTAAGCTCCTTTAACTCTACCTTGAGCGAGTAAATAGCGAACTCTAGCTGTTGATATATTTAAAATTTCTGCTGCTTGGGTAGTACCTACATACATGGCTTAGAAAAACTATTGCGGAGTTAATATAGTTATATTTTCGCAGAAATCGTCCAACTTGATTGGCCGTGATTGAATTTCAATTTTTGCCATCATCTTGTTTTCGCGGAGTTATTTTCCTTTGGTGGTAAAAATTGTGGTAAACATCATTAATAAGCCACCCATGAGAATTAATAATCCAAGTATTCCTGTAACTAAGTCGAGTGTGTTGATGTTTTCCATAATTAGTTTTTGACTCAGAATAACTAAAAAGTGCTATTTAAAAAAATAGTTTATCTCAACCGATATCTCGTATTAATCAAATTTCATTGGTCAGTCAATAGTTTATGACTAACCACGTTCAACTAACAGTTAATTCAAAAATCAACCCCGCGTTTAAGTTCTACTCCATGATTTGCATAATGCTTGTGACAGTAGACTTCAGAATGAATGCTGGCTAGCTCAAAATATGCTGGCTGATTTTGGCAACGCCCAGTGATAATTACTTCCGTATGGCGAGGTTTGCGAAGTAATGTTTCTAGTATTGGCTCTACTGGAAGTAATTCTAAATCTACCGTAGGATTAAGTTCGTCAAGGATAATTGTTTTATATAATCCGGAAGCTATTGCTGTTTTAGCGATTTCCCAACCTCTTTCGGCTTCTAAATAGTCCAATTCTTGCCGACATTTACGCCATACTATAGCATCCCTACCACAGCGTTGATGGTCTACTACTTCGGGATAAGATTGCTGTAATGCTGCAATTGCTTCATCTTCAGTGTATCCACTACCACCTTTAAGCCACTGCATAATTAATACCCGAGTGGAGCCGGGATGATTAATTCCTCTACCAATAGCTTTTAAAGCTTTACCTAAAGCGCTAGTTGATTTTCCTTTACCCGAACCAGTATATATCTCAATACCTTCTAAACCTTGAAGTTTTCCTATGGAATGGTATTGGGGTTTCATTTCTGAATGTAGATCGGCAATATCTAATAATTCTTGTGGCGCTCCTCTTCCAGTAGCAATGACTTCTAAGTCTTGGGGTTTTGACTTTAAAGTTTTAACTACTTCAGAAACTTCTAGTAAACCCAAGTCCAATACAGGGTTTATTTCATCGAGTACAACCACTGAATACAACCCCGAAACTATCGCACCTTTGGCAACATCCCAACCTCTTGCTGCTTCGAGTTTATCAAAGGAGATAATTTCATCCTTGTTAAAGAATTCTGCCCTACCAGTACGTACTTGATCGATTAAATGGGGAAAACCCCGCTGTAAAGCTGCGATCGCACCGTCTTCATCATAATCTCTTTCTGGTCCTTTAAGAAACCGAAGTAGTAATACGCGATTGTAGTTGTTTGATGTATTGATACCCAAACCAATTGAACGTAAAACTACTCCTAAAGCAGCTTGAGACTTACCTTTACCAGCGCCATCGTAAACGTGAATCTGACCTGTAAGCCTTGTGGGGCGCACTTGCGCCGTGCGAATACCGATGCCGTTCCTTGTCATCTGAACTTTACTAGCTGTAATGTGGTAATCTTTTATCTTACCCAAGGTCATGTATTATCAGGTAGAGATATTATTTTTTATCTACAACAACAGAATAATGCTGATGAAACCGATTAATTTTACATATATTTACCATTCCATCTACTGTTAGTGGGTATATAAGTACTGATATAACTTACACAACTGGTATATTTTATTGTAGGGGGACGTGACGGGTTCCCATTGAAAACTTTTCTTATAAAAAATTTTAACTTAAACATATTGGTTTAATTCCCCACCGCTCAAAGTTGAAAGAATTGGGTTGGGCATTATAGACCATCCCAATTCCAAACAACTTCGGCTCTTCGGCTCTTCCTTCTTCCTTCGTTTAATGGGAACCCTCTGACACTTTTACTGGATTTTTACTTAATAATAAGGTTTTCGTATCGGGCTCCAACCAGAGTATTGTGACAATTGCGACCATTCCTGACTAATTCAAAATTATTTATTCGTACTTTTTTCTAACTTAAAAATATAAATTTAAAAAAGTTATACATATCACAAATAATCCTTATTGTAGATATTAAAGATTTATTGTCAGCAAAGTGCTTAGCTATTGACTTTATACAGTCATGGGACATTATTACATTAATCTACGATCGCGAACGGTTTTTGCTCCTATCCCAGACAGTGCAGAACTTACTAGATGTCCGAAGCCTGAAATCAAAAGCTACAATGTGTTTTCTGAGTTAAAATCATCTTTTTCATAGTTCGGATCGATAAAAAGTATGGATACTGTGCTTTTAATGCCAGCCCATGACCCCATAATACTGATTATTTACCTTGCATTAAATAATTCTTAACAGAAAGACCACTTCTGAAGTATCAAAACTGAACACGAATGTGTAAAAAAATGGTAAAAGACGTAAAAGAAGTTTAATCTTATGTTCTGCTACAAGCTTTACACTACAAGAGTACTACCTACAATTACACCTATTTTGGTAACAAGCACATGTTAGAGTTTGACTTTTCCCAATATTTTCGAGCTTTTCCGTTTGGCGTAATCTTATTCGACTTTCTATTGTTATTAGTTGCAATTCCGATAGAAACATACATACTGCATAGAAGATTGAAGTTCGATAAAAGAACTAGTACTTTTTACGCAATCTCAATCAACCTATTTTCTAATGTAATCGGTTGGGTAATTTTCTTCTCGATAGAACCAAGTCCACTATTCGAAAATTATAAAGCAGAGTTGATTAATTTTTTACTGTACAACCGTTTGGATGGTGGAGTTTATAGTGGGATTGTTCTAGCAGCTTTTATCACTTTCTTTGGAACTTTGATGGTCAAGTTTGCATTGTTAAAAATTTTGCTGATAGCCTTAAGCGAACCCGGACAGAAAAAACCCGAACCAGAATCGGACAAATCAGGTGCTATAGGGCGCAGATCTCGTCGGGGTAATAGAAGAGCATGGGAAAGTACAAGTTTGTTTACTACTATATTAATCGCTAATTCCCTTAGCTATACCGTAATTACTTTAGTTGTGTTCTTCCGCTTATTTGCTCGAACTAACGTATTGTAATACCTGATAAATTTGCTCAAATATTTAGTTTCACAATAACAGTAATTAATAGGAGAAAAATATGGGCGTAATCAGAGAAACTCTGAACTTGCTTGGGTTAAATGTTCTTTTTGATTTTATCCGAGACATTATTGGACGTATTAAGTATATTTTCATCCCTCCTAAAGCTTTTTCTTGGCAGACATTAATTTATTTAAGCGTATTTTCTTGGTTGATGTCATCCTTAGCCAGGCCCGGTAGTCCGATTCAAGATATTATTGCATTTTTTGGTTGGATATTTTTAGTTGGTGGGACTTCTTGGTATACCACAGATAAGCCTTTATATATACCGGGTACCGTTATGCCTGTCGGAGCAGTAATAACAGGAGGTATAGTCAGTCTTTTTGCTTTTGGGCGAGACGAAGCTATTGTCGCTAGAACAATTATTTTTTGGCCTACAATATCCGCAATGATTACTGCGGTTCCGGAATTTTTTGAAGGAAGTGGTACTGATGTAAAAGCTCAGTTGCCGAAATTAGAAGATCGCGAGAGTGTTATTGTATTAATTGGCTGCTGTATGTTATTGAGCTGCTGGCTTAATCTTTACGGAGTTACAGATAAATGGTTAAGTGAATATCCCAGTGCAAAGTATCCAATTTATAGAGATTTGGTAGCTCAACGCAATGATTTATTAACAGTATTAGAACCTGAGAATAAAACTCCTAAAAATGGCATTTTAATTCTTGAAAAACTTCAGTCGGCAGTCGAAACAAAATTAGATGGAAAATCGTGGTCAGATGTTGAATTATGGTTAAAAAGTGCAGATAAGAATGCTAGTCAAATTGGTAGAAAAGTTATAGATATTAATTTGGCTGAGTTTGAAGAAAAAGATTTTTGGAAAGTTGAAGCGCGTGTAGACAACATCGATCCAAAAGATATTAATTCTTACAAACTAGAACTATTTAGTGTTTGGCAAGGCCCGAGTGCGGCAAAAGATGGATATTATTTGAAAAAATCTTGTCAAATTGAACCCATTGCAGAATCAATTGACACTATCGGCGGTAGATCTGAAAAAATGGCTGTTGCTGAAATAGAGTGTTTACCCAAAATTTCTTACATTGCAGGACAACCCACAAAAAAGTAAAATTTATGGGTAACCTGCCAAATTCTTTTCTCTTAAAAAAATTTGGCAGGGAGCCCTTGACAATTAACAATTGATAAATAATAACTAATAACTGAAAGTGACCATTACTTAAATCACCATGAATGTGAGTAGAATATTGGCGATCGCCAACAATACTTTTCGAGAAGTAGTGCGCGATCGCATTTTGTATCTTATCTGTTTTTACGCAATAACATTAGTAATTGCGATTAACTTGCTACCGCAATTAGCTGCAAGTACTGAAGATAAAATGTTTTTAGATTTTGGTTTGGCTGTGATGAGTCTTCTGAATCTAATTGTTGCAGTATTCTTAGGTACTGGACTAATTAACAAAGAAGTGGAGAAAAAAACTATTTTGATGTTAATTGCTAAACCTGTAAGTCGAAATGAGTTTATTGTCGGTAAATATTTAGGCTTATCGGCTGTTTTAACTTTACTTGTCGTGGCGATGAGCACAATTTATCTTACATTTTTGCAAGTCAATAATATCAGTTATTCTCCGATAAGTATTATCACTAATGCTATTTTTCTAATCTTACAGTTATCCTTGATCGGTGCTATTGCTATTACTTTCGGTGTATTTACAGGTTTTATGTTAGCAACAACATTAACGTTTGCTGTATACTTAATGGGAAATATAACCCAAGATTTACTTCAACTTGCTCGCATTAGTGAAAATCCCAGTATCGAAAGGATTACTCAAGCTTTATATCTACTTTTACCTGATTTATCGCGTTTAGATTTAAAAAATGAAGTAGTTTACGGTTTGTCAGCATTACCCGATTCATCAACACTATTTATAAATGCTGGCTATAGTTTAATTTATAGCGTGATGCTTTTATCTTTCGCTACGTTTATTTTTTCTCTAAGAGAATTTTAGTTACGTTCAATAATTAAGACTAAGAAATTGAATCTATTTTAATCCGGTTTGATTACTCCCTTCAAACTCTGTGATCGCCGATATAGTTTCTTCCGCTCTTGCCCCATGCTCCCTGCCTTCGACTTTAAATAAGTAAGTCGGCGGAAATAAACCCAACTATATTACAGAACGTAAACTAGCTTCTTTGCCTTGTTTCTACCGACTATTCACTACTCACTACTCACTTATCCGGCATTACGATTTTTAACGCCAACCTACTTAATCTTCTGGCGAAATATCAGTAATTTTCGGAAAACTCCATAATTATAAGTTGAGATAGATAATAAGAAGTAGGTAATAGGGAACAAAGACTATATAGAATTTTCCTAAAATATCGCAATTGCAATCATTTGATGTATTTGGCTAACTGCTTTTTTTCAATAAACCGGATTTTAGATTTACCTTCCAAGAGAGCCTACACATACATACTATAAATTTCGATTAGGGTATTACTCTTAATTACTTAATATCAACTAAAGCAGAAAATTTGAACTTGTCTAATTTTACCATCAGGCATAATTGTCCGGTCTAAATTAGCATTTCTTAAATTTGTTTCTTGTAAATTTGCTTCCTTCAAATTCGCTTGGGTTAAATTAGCCCAAGCTAAATCTGTATTAGTCAGATTTGCTTGATTCAAGTTCGCTTCTAGTAAATTAGCCCCACATAATACAGCTTCAGTCAAATTCGCTTGAAATAAATTTGTTTCTATTAACGATGCTTCGACTAATTGTGCTTGACTTAAATTTGCTTTTTGCAAATCTGTATCGCACAATGAAGCTTCTTGTAAATTACTACCAGTCAAATTTGCATCAAAAAATATCGCACCACATAAAGAAGCTTGTCTTAAATCAGCATTAGTTAAATTAGCTTGACGAAAAGATGCTTCGTGCATATAGGATCCTCGCAAATTAGCTTGAATTAAATTAGCTTTATCGAATTTTGCACTAGTAAGAATTGCTCCACTTAAGTTCGCATTACGTAAATCTGCTCCTGTAAAATTGACTCCACTCAAATCAACTTTTCTAAAATTGATACCACTCAAATTGTATCCACTAAAGTCTCTTTGTCCGAAACTATCCCTAATTTGACTCAATGCAAATTCTTGTTTGTCAGTACGATCGTTCATATCATTTTCCTCTGAATGTATTTTTTTTATCCCCATCCTGACAATTACTGTATTTCGAGGTTACACCCTAAAAGTAAATGATTTAAATAATCAAGTTTAAAATTTTGGCAAAAATTTGGTTAAAGATAACATAAACACTTTAAAGTCAAGACTTTTTAGTAAAATCAATTGTCAAAGCATCCTGATAAAATCATCAAAATTTGATAAAAAATGACATATAAATATAATAAGTCATGATAAATTAACTTTTTATTTTCTAGATTTCAACTTATTTAATTGCTAATTATATAGTTAATTTAAGCTGAAAATAAAACATCAAAAATATACGTATACTCTGATATTAATTTATCCAAATCCTAATTAAAACTTAATATTTTATTAATCTGGGTGTTATAGAAAACTTATTGGAGCAAATATTTTGACCAAACAATAAAATGGATACAAGCCCCCGGATTTATCCGTGGAAAGATAAAAATATTTTCCTTGTTTCAAGCCCCTCGATTTATCGATGGAGTAACACTTATTACCTTGATACTTTTGACTTTTGACGAACGCAA
>JBCCSG010000257.1:0-10739 GCA_039200565.1 Cyanobacteria bacterium P01_D01_bin.50
ATACCAATGAATTTCAATCCTGCTTTTTCGAGTACTTCTTCTTTTCTCTGTTCTTTTATAAACTTCAATTTTAGTTTTTGTTGAGCAATAATTTCACCATCTCAGGAATGGCCGCAATTGTCACAAAACCCTGGTTGGTGCGTGACACGAAAACATTATTGTTACGTTAAAAATCAAGCGTTGTGTCACAGCACCCTACAAGAAAACATGCCAGTTGCGGCCATTCCTACATCTTTCTTAAAGAAATAACTTTTCTGAATTGATTCAATTTTATCATTATTCCTTCTCTTTAATTAAAACTTACTCCTAACAATTACAATCCAAAATCCAAAATCTAAAATCTAAAATCGTATCACCTTTTCCACTGTTGCAAAATATAGCTATAAAAAGCTTCTTTATCTACTTTATCCATCACTGAAACTTTCCTCCCTCCAGAAGATATTTTTATTCTTCCTTGACTCCTACCTTCGGTAATAACTTCTGTTTCTATTTGTTTTAATTTAAAAAATTCTGGATGTGCTAAATAAGCTGTTGCTAATACATCCCAAAAATAATAATCTTGAGCAATTACTAAGGCATAACATTGTCCGGCTAAATCTGATATGGGATAGTTTCTTTGTTTACCCATTTTTTGTACAATTTCTGATGTCACCGGTACGTTATTAGTAATATCTAAAGGACACATAATAATTTCAATATTAGTATCCCAAACCCTTGCGACTGAAACTGGATCCCAGTAAGCATTCCACTCTGCTGAACCATCTTGTCCAGGTTGCCAGTTTTTCTCGACGTTTCCGGGTACATCCAATGCTCCTCCCATCCACACAATTCGTCGAATATTGGCTTCGATTCCTGGTGCTTTTTGTAATGCTGTAGCGATATTTGTTAATGGTCCAGTTGCCATTATTGTTACTGGTTCATTAACTGATTGCAGTACTTTTACGGTAAAATCTTCACCGGGTTCTGCTACTATTGGTGTGGCGATCGCTTCTTGTTGATTGAGTATGGGAAAATGATCGACTACAAAGGAATCGCGACGGTAAAGATAGGGGAAAGGGTTGATACCGCGTACTTTACTTTCTGCTACTGGAATATTATCAAATCCCATTAAATCCAGAATTTTACGAGTTGCGCTAACTGCTGGTTGTGCATAACAATCAGCGGCAGTGACGACGATACCAAGGGGTTGGACATTATCCATTGTCATCAGCAACATTGTCGCTAAATAGTCATCTACACCGCCGTCATGATCCATTAATATGAGTTGCTTTGACATAATAGGATATTTTATTTAGTGGCAATATTGTAATTTTCTAGTAACCTCACCCCTTTCTCCTCTCCAAAGCATCGGAGAGGAGTGTCCAATTGACTATTCCTATGTAGTAGTCATAAACTCCACATGGGGATCGCACCGTTTTTCCAACAGTTAGTAGCATTATCTATCAATACTGTCATGTTAGAAAAAATATCTCCTTCGCCAGTGTTCCATGCTTTGTTCATGTCATCGATTAGATTAGCAAAGTTCACCATCAAGATATTATTGTAAGCAGCTTGCTTGATCGCAGCACGCTCGTTTGGTCTGTGGATGGGATAAGTTTCTGGATAAACTCCATTGTTATTGTTGTGAATTTGATTATAAATCCATAGAAAACGACCAAAGTGAGAATATTGCCCTAGTGAGTTTGGATCGTCAGCATCTCCAGATATTTGATATTTTGTAGGAACGGTGAAGTCTGCTTCTTTATAGGGAGGTGTCAATTTAGTGGTACTGGTACTGCCTTCACCTTGTGCGTTAATTAAGCCTATGGCATCCTGTGCTTCTAGAAGATTGCTGATTTTTTGAGAAATGGTTGTTGAACTATCTTGATAATTTGAAGAAGCTGTTGTAAATAGCATTTGCTGCTTGCTGGTATCCCATTTAAATTTGTTGGCACCAATCATTTCAATTCCATAGAGCAGTGCGTCATACATCTCACCCAGAGTATTATAGGGATAATTTGGAGTTGTTGGTCTTTGGGACAAGTCACCTGGTGCTGTTTCTAATTCTGTGGGTGTTTCGATGTCAAGCATGGTTTGTAATGTCTTCTCATTCAAAGGTCCCAATTTGGCTCTTAGAAGCTTATAATGCTTGGTCAGAGGATCGTCTGGCTTGAGATACTTTAAAATAGTCCCATATTGGGGAATTGTAAAATGTGGTTTGGTGTCAAGGGCTAAACACAGATTTGCTGCTAGTTCTAAATGCAGCATTTCTTCAATGCAGACGCTCAGAATTGCCTTGTATATTGGATCTTTGCTGTCTTTTATAGAAGTAAGGGCAGTGAGATAAAAAGGTAATGTATAAAGTTCTACTGCTACTGCAACCTGTGCGTGTTCTTGGATGAGTTCTTTTGTCCAGGTTTGAGTAGTAACTGTGGCAATCATTAGTGTTCTCTCTCTTTAGGTTTGGGTTTCAAGTCACTGTCATTTAATTGACCTGATTATCTCTATAGATTTACATAACAAAAGAGCAAAAACATATTAGTTTACTTTTTGTATATAATTTTTCATAAAACTTATCTATTTATTATTAATTATCAATGATATTTAACTACACTCTAGAAGAGTGGAGCTCGAATTACAAAGTCCATCTGGCTGGGCTAATATAACTTATTCAATTAGTTCTTAAGATGTTCACAAATAACGTCTTGAGTTATATGTTAATTAAAGGAACTTGGAACTATAAAATCTTTAAAAAGTATGAATAATACTATTAATGAACCTGCCTTGGTTGCTGAATTAACAGAGTTGTATATGAAGTATGAGAAAGCTTTATGTACTAACGATACTGCGGTATTGAATGAATTTTTCTGGGATTCGGCGGATGTTGTTCGATTTGGATTAAATGAAAATCAATATGGTGCGGAAGATATCCGAGCTTTTCGTAATTCTCGTCCTGGTTTTAAATTAGAAAGGGAAATAATTAATCTAAAAGTGGTTACTTTTGGTAAAGATTCTGGAGCGGTTACTCTGGAATTTAAACGATTTATTAATGGTGTTGAGCGTCGGGGTAGACAAAGCCAAATGTGGTGTCATTTTCCTCAAGGTTGGAAAGTTGTTTCTGCTCATGTTTCCTTGTTATGATTAGGATTTACGCAGCTATTTAGATTCCTCCAATTTCCCTGTAAAGGAGCCGTAAAATAGGCAAGATAGATATTTCTCTATAAAATTATTGTTCGCTTGGAGTAAATGGTAAAGAGGAGTGCTGTTGATTTATGAGTAGCTTTCCATCGTCGTCTTGGCGGTAGCCGAAGGTATACTCTACTTTAGTTTCTTCCCCAGTATGAGCATCCTTAAAGAAGTAGTTTCCCATAGCCATGGCGCGATCGCAATCAAGGCTAATTACTGCGTTTTCAAATCGCACGTTACTCCAGGGTTGAAGGGCAAACCCCCCATCTTCTGAGATATTACCTCCAACAAAGTAGGATAGAGCATCTTCTTCTGTGAGACGAAACTGTTGTTGAGCAGCTTGTGTTGGCTTAAATAAAACATCACCTTCATCATAAGCATATAGCGTATCAACAGTTTCTTCTGCTAACGCTTGAAAGTCTTCTCCATCTTGCTCCGCCTTGCCGATGGCAACAATCGCTTTACCCCAAGTTTGTTGAGCATCGATCACATTTTCGCGGGTAATACAATTATTGTCTGAAATTCTTGTGTTTGAATCTCTATTTCTAGCTAGAGCTGTATTCCCAACGTAAATCGCAGTGAAGATACTTGCTGTAGTTAATGCGGCTAATTTAAATAGTCTCATTCTCTTGTTTAAAATTTTGCCCCTGAAACGAATCTATCAAATTTGGTCAAAATCAAAAAATTTCCAAGTTTGATAACTTAAAGAATAGCTTATTTAAGAAATTTGATTTTGATAGCATTTATACAGTCTCTAAAAAACATATATAAAGCCCTATACAATCTAGATAAAAACTATAAATAAGAATCCGGTTTGATTAATGAAATTATTAGTTGAGTTAAGGAATTGGGAGTTAGGAGTTAGGAGTTGGGAGTTGGGAGTTGGGAGTGATACCATTTTAGGTTCGATTATATAATAAGTAATTAGCCGGATTTGATATAATGCTTCAAAAGCAAATCGAAAGGCTTATAGTATCTAGCATCAACTATTCTTGGAAGTATTAATACTGTAAATTTTGTTTTTAAATTCAATTATTGGTTAATGAAAAATTAGTCACCGCTGGTGTAGTAGAAGCGATGATTTTTCCTTGGGAGATAACATAACGGGGTTGAATGCGAGTACGAATAGCATCGTAGTAATCTTTAACATCTAAGACAATTAAAGAAGCTGGTTTTCCAACTTCAATACCATATTTTGGTTCTAAATTTAATGTCTTAGCTGCATTGTTTGTCACCATTTGATAACAAGCATTAACTTCTTCACGCCCTGTCATCTGACAAATATGCACTCCCATATGAGCCACGTCTAACATACTTCCGGTTCCTAAACTATACCAAGGATCTTGGACGCAATCGTGACCGAAACTAACATTTAAGCCATTTTGCCATAGTTCTTTAACTCTAGTAACTCCTCGGCGCTTGGGATAGGTATCTGTACGCCCTTGTAAAGTAATGTTAATTAATGGATTGGCTATAAAATTAATTTTGGCGCGTTGCAGGAAACCCATTAATTTAAAGGCATAAGCATTATTATAAGAACCAAAAGCAGTTGTATGACTTGCCGTAACTTTACTACCATTTTGCCTGCTAATAGCCGCTGCGGCGACGACTTCTAAAAATCGCGATTGCTCGTCATCAATTTCGTCGCAATGGATATCAATTAAACAATTGTATTTTTCTGCTAATTCAAATATTCTCGCTACCGATTGTACTCCATCTTCCCGCGTCAATTCATAATGGGGGATTCCTCCTACCGCATCGGCACCCATTTCTAGGGCTTTTTCTAATAATTTCTCATTTTGTGAATTGGAGGAAATTCCATCTTGGGGAAATGCAACAACTTGTAATGTCATCCAATCTTTAACTGTATCCCGCAATTCCAATAATGCTTGTAACGCAATTAACTGTGGCTCGCTGACATCCGCGTGGGTTCTGACAAATAATATACCCATGGCTGCTTGCTCTTTTAACATTGTCAGAGCGCGATTTTTTACATCTTCGATTTGTAGTGTTTTTTTGCGATCGCTCCAAATTTGAATTCCTTCAAACAGTGTTCCACTTTGATTCCAGCGTGGCTCTCCTGCTGTTAATACAGAATCTAAATGAATGTGCGACTCTACAAAAGGAGGTGAAATTAGATTTGACTCTAAATCGATTTCCTGACGAGCAGATTCATTGATATTGGGAGAAATTGCGGCAATTTCTCCATCTTTAATGCCAATATCTAGAATTTTGCTATCTTCTGTATCAAATGTTATTAATTTACCCTTACGTAGAACTAAATCGTAAGTATATTCTGTCATACAAGCACCCGAGTTTTTCTAAATATTATACGCCGGGTTGGGGAGAGGGGGAGATAAGGGGGATGGGAAGTTTAATTATTAAATATCATTAAATATCGGCGAGAGTGAGAGCAAGACAGATGAATTGATAAGTAAAAATTTAATTACATGAGGATCGATTTACAAGGGTAGTGTGTAAATCAATTTTTGAACGCTGGGTGGGGTACTTAATTAACAGGGAAATGCTGGAGAACACAACCGTATATAAATATCGCGTTTATCGTCGATAAAAGCTCTTCTACCATGCATTATCCTGGTATTATCTACCATTAAAATATCGCCTTTTTGCCAATTAATTTCTGCCGTAATTCTTTCGGCAATTTCATTCAGTTCAGACATGATTTCATCGTTAATATCCGAACCATCATCAAAGCATACGACATTTGGAGAAACAACCATTGCTGGCAGTAAGCTACTAATAAATACCATATCTTTTCCATTTTTACTTGGATATATAGCTGGACAAATATAGTAGATATCAATTGATTCATCTTCATTGATTTTCAGTTGAGTTTCATTACTCTTACATATCTGCTCCACTACGTTTAAATCATCAGTCTTATATCGCTTTATCTAGATCCAAAATACTAATATTGTTAGTATTTATAATTTGTTGACCAACGGTTTCTGACAATGACTGTGTAGGTCATTTTGTAATCAGTTCCATCTTAATTTTTAAGCTATTTTTGGATTTTGATTTGTGCCGACTTACTTAATTTAAAATAGTAATATTAATCAAGCACATCTGGCTCTTGAGCTAAAATCATTTCATAAAGAGATTGAAAACTAAACCATCCGATTTTATGAGAGCCAACTTGGCTATGAGTCAAACGAGCTGTTTCTGGATCTATGTGTACTGGTTTTCCTACAGCCTCAGCCATGAGTTGGGAGTGACAGCAACGATCCATAGCAATAAACCACCATGCAGTCTCGTCTACTGAATTGCCAACAGTTAATAAACCATGGTTACGTAATATTATTGCCTTTTTTTCTCCTAGGGTGGCAGCAATGCGATCGCCTTCTGAGGTGTTTAGCACCACTCCAGTGTAGTCTTGGAATAAAGCATGATCTTCGTAAAAAGCACAAGCATCTTGAGTCAGAGGATCGAGCAATCTTCCTAGGGTTGACCAAGTTTTTCCATAAAGTGAGTGAGCGTGAGCAGCTGCATTCACATCAGCACGGGCTTGGTGAATTCGGGAGTGAATCGCGAAGGCAGCTCTATTCACAAGTCTGTTCCCTTTGACAACTTCACCATTACAATCGACTAGGAGTAAGTCTGATACTCGAATTTGACCAAAGTACATTCCGAATGGGTTAACCCAAAAGCAATCGGGAAATTCAGGATCGCGCACGGTAATGTGTCCAGCAACACCTTCATTAAATCCGTAGCGAGCGAATAGGCGAAATGCTACAGCTAACCGCTGTTGGCGATGATGCCGTTCGTCTTCTATGCTCTCAAATGTAGGTTGTTTTGGAAAGTCTAAGTTTGGCATGATTTCATATAAGTAGGTAGGGGTTGAAAATTATAATGCCATTTGGGAGGGAGTAGTGAGTAGTGAGTAGTTAGTGGTAATAAGACTTGGAAGCCAATTTGCATTTTGTAAGATAGCGCGGGTTTATTTGTGCTGACTACCTGGAAAAACCTTAAATTTTAGATTTAATAAAGACAAAATCTGATATAGATTTGTTTTCCTAACTCTTAAGTCTCTCTTGTAAAAATTTATCAAAAGTAATTTTATCAGGTAGGGAAGGTTGTGCGCCGGATTTGGTTGCAGCTAAGGCACCTGCGGCACTACCCCAGGTTACAGCTTGACGTAAAGAAAGCTCTTGGGATAATGCTGCTGCTAAACCACCGCTGAAAGCATCTCCTGCGGCAGTTGTGTCTACTGTTTCAACTGAAAATGCTGCTGTAAAAAAGCTTTCGCTAGAAGTGGAGCAATAAACGCCTTTTGCGCCGAGTTTGACGATCGCACATTTTACGCCTTTGTGTAATAAAACTGCGGCTGCTTTTCTTGCTGACTCTTCGTCTGTTACTGGAAAACCCACTAGTTGTGCTGCTTCAACTTCATTTGGTGTCAGAATATCTACTAATGGATAAAGTTCTTCTGGTAACTCCGTCTGTGCTGGTGCGGGGTCGAGAATTACTTTTACTCCTGCTTTTTGTGCTGCTTGTGCTGCTGCAATGACAGCAGTTATAGGAATTTCTAATTGTAATAATAGAGCTTGTTTTCCAGGTAATAACTGCGAGAGTCTTTCTATATCGTCAGCACCGACGTGCTCGTTAGCACCGGGAATCACTACAATTTGATTTTCACCTTTATCATCTACGGTAATAATTGCAACGCCGGAACTGACTGTTTCATCGAGGAATACGTTATCTGTTTTTACGCCAGCAGCTTGTAAATAGTTAATAAGTTCTTCACTAAAACCTTGGGTGCCGACACGTCCAATAATTTCAGTAGGAATGCCTAGTTTCGTGAGGGCTACTGCTTGATTTGAGCCTTTACCACCAGGTGCTTTAAAAAAATTGTTTCCTAACAAGGTTTCGCCAGCAATTGGTAAACGAGGTGCTGTTGCTACCAAGTCTATATTAATGCTACCGAAGACGATAATACTCATAAGGATTTTCTATTTTTAATGTTCGATTTTGGATTAAAATTTTAGATTGAGCAAGATTATATTTGAGATTTTAACAACGGATATATTCGCGATCAGGGGAACTTTCAAATATCTTGTATTGTCAATTATACGAGATTTAACTTTTGGCAATATTTCAGTTTATCATCTTTGTAGTTCTTCAAAAATGATTGTGATTATTTCTGATTAATGTGGACGGATAAAGTCTAATTAGTTAATTGTTGCATCTTCAATTTTAGCCAGTATACTTAGTATTTTAAGTGGGAATCATCTGTTACACTCATGAAAAAATTATTTGTCGCGAGTTCAATTTTTCTAGTATTCGCTGGATGGGGATTGGAGCAAAATTTAAAAGGTGTAAATGCTCAAACGGCTCCTTTAGTAATTCAAACTCAAAAGCAAAATACTAAGACTAAGATTGCTGAAATACCTCAACTAAAGGTAATTAGTACTGGAACTGGAGATAAAGAAAAACTACGTTTTAAATCGAAAGTTGGTGCTAAGCAAACTATAAATGTCACCTTAACTAAAGACACGCTAATGTCTATAGGTGAGTTTAAAATGCCTAGAGCAAATTTACCAAATTATATTATAACTTTAGATTCTACTGTTACAAAAGTAGAACCGAATGGAGATATTCATTATGATATTGAATATTCTGATGTCAAAATTCAAGGTGACGCTGAAACTCCTCCGCAATTAATTAAAGTTATTAGCAAGCAAATAGGACAATTAGAAAATTTTAAAGGTTCTGGTATCATCGATAATCAAGGAAGAAGCAAGAAAGTTACATATATAATTCCAGAAACAGTAGATGTAAATATCAAGTTCCTTGTGGAACAATTATCCAATTCCTTACAACAAGTATCTTCCCCAGTTCCTCAAGAAGCAGTGGGAACTGGTGCAAAATGGCAAGTTAATTCTGATGTGAGTATTAACGGTATCGATCTCAAACAAACTACTACTTATGAATTGATAAATATCAAAGATGGCGTTGCAACTCTAAATGTTAATTTAGAGCAAAAAGAAACATCTTCTCAAGTAATTGATTATCCCGGATTGCCTTTGGATGGTATTTTAACTCTACAGTCATTTACAGGTAACGCCAAAGGAAAAGCGACTATACAGCTTGATAAAGTAATGCCTGTTAGCTCTCAACTTTCCCTGCTTGCTGATAGCGAATACATTGGAAAAAATATCAATACTTTAGAAGAAACTCTGATGATTTCCAAATTTACGATGGATATGAATATTCAGGGTAAATAATTGATTTAAAAAATTAAACAATAATGTAGAGACGTAGCATTGCTACGTCTCTTTTTCATGGTGTTATTACGTCTTTTTTTCATAATTTAATAAATCAATAGATATTTTTATACCAATTCTGTATGAGGCTGCGCCGAATCGCTCTGTGCCTGGAAGGCTGGAGCTACAATTACAAAGCCCAACTTCGTGGGCTTAATTTAGCGCATCTTTATAAGGAAATGATATTACGATTGATGATGCGTTATTTTTAATGCTTCTGGAGAGGTGGCAGCATGCCGTTTCTACATTTTTTCTTCCACATCACAAAACCAATACCAAATGCTCCCAAACCCCATATAGAAGATGCTTCAGGAATCGGTTTGGCTTGACTAATGACTGTGACATTTTTATCTCTGGCATCACCAGTGGAATATACATAATCAAAAGCTTCCTTATCATCAAGCACGCTAGCACGTAAAAATAACCCACTCCAACGCGCAACAGTTTCTACTGCCACATCTTGAGGTATAGTTGGTATGTTGGGGTCCGGTATAGGACCTTGAGGATTATTAGTATTAGTGATACCGTAGTGATTTCCACCTGAAATGCTAATTAAAGCTTTGGGGGAATTTTGAATATTATCGTAAGTTGCATTAGCTAGGAAAGGAGGGATAATACCATCAATGTCTCCTTGCAACAAAGCAATAGGAATTCCGGAATTATTAATGGGTATGAATTCAAGAGTGCTTCTACTGCGTGATAAACCCGTACCAAAGAATGCGCCTGCAACTAATTCATCTGGTTGCTTGAATGGAGCTTCACAAAAACGAGGTATACAAGTGTTGGCAATTACAGATAATCCCACAGCACCGCCAAAAGAATGACCTAACAATGCTAATTTATCTGTATCGACAATACCTTTTACAGGTGAATTCGCTGTATTATTTTCTATTTTTATCTGCGCGAGAACATTATCTAATTGGGAAGTTTCAGCAAAAAGTCCACTGGCATTAAGTTGTGGAATCGTTCGCTCTCTATTTGGTACAACTACCACAAAACCATAGCGAGCTACAATACTAGCATATTCAGAATAACTTGATTTATCTACATTAGCACCTTGTAGCAATAAAGCAATAGGAAAGGAATTTTTAGTAGTGGTTGAATCTCTAACTTTGGGAAAGTAAATATCAGCTAAATCATTATTTCCAGAAATAGTTGTACTGTATCTACCGAAATCTTGATAAATAGGCGCGGGGTTGAAATTTGCCGCTTTAGCTGCTTGTGCCGTAGCTGAAACAATTAACGCTGCACTAGCAGATGCTATTGATAACGCTTTAAGCTTCGCCATCA
>JBCCSG010000258.1:0-10723 GCA_039200565.1 Cyanobacteria bacterium P01_D01_bin.50
AAAATGTAATATTTTTTATAGTAGGAGGCGTTCTAATAAATCCTATCCCGGCTCTAGGATTATCTAATTAAATGAGTGAGCAAAGGGAGTAGAAATACCTATTACCTCTTCTCACCGATGGTCACGAGAATCTTGAATAAAATAGTTTTCAGTAGTGTTGCGGCGCCCTTCATTTCTGAGTACTTCTCTATCTTTTCGGGATACCGCTTTTTGAGAAGAAACTTGACTTTCAATGGTGCGCTTAGAGGCTTGGGGATTAGTAAAAGTTTTCCATGCAGCTTTGACACCAGTAAAAATACTGCGCGTACCTACTTGTACATTTTGGGCTTGTTTTTTGGCACTATTTATGGTTTGGTCAACTTGTTGAACAACTCCAGAAGCACCTTTGACACCCTCGCTAACATCATCAGTTAGATCGGTAATTTCCAAGCCAGTTAAGCGGATAGCTTCTAAAGTAGGGGGTAGCTCCCGTGAAAGAGTATCGAACAACTTTTCAGCACTGCGAGCAGCCCTTGCCACCTCCTGCAAAGCTGGAATAGCAGCTACCAACAAAGCAGTTAAACTAACAGCAACTAGTGTAATAGATAATCCCAGCCAAAACAGAGGTTCACTCACGCTAATATCGTCAATCGCTAAGAGTATTTTACGGAAAGTTAGTGTTGTTGGTTTGGATTTCGCCAAACTTTCCAACGACGGATTTATAAGCCCCAGTGCCCTTACCTTCAAGTAAGTGGCGTGGAAACCCGCTCTTACCAGAGTAGCTCACCGCAATGCACTATTATAAAATCTAAAATACATTAGTCTAGCGAACTAATTATTTATATGTTGGGGTAGGGAATTAGAGTTTTCTTGATTTTTTTGTCGTTTCAATGTTTGATGCTCTTGGATGGAAGCATCTATCCCTGCAAAAATAGCTTCTCGCAGCCGCTCCAAAGTTCCATCCCAAGAGCGTAAAGTCGCCTTAGAAAGACGATTTGCTTGAATTTCCATGCTTGTTGATAAATCTTCTGCTAAATCAGGTAAAGCATCAGCCGACTTTTTCAACAATTTACGTGTTTCTCTTCCCGTGCGCGGAGCCATAAGCAACCCGGTGAAGGCACCAATGGTTGCTCCTAGCATCAAACCGCCGATAAAACTTCCACTACGGTTATTAGGCATTTTATATTTCTCTCCTTAAACTAATTTTAAGTGGGTTTGAACTCTCAAGGATTTTATTATATATGCACCTCGGATTAGAGGAGAGGGGGAGATGGGGGAGAATTTAAAAATCTGGCATTCAAAATTCATTACTCATTAGTTCTATTTATTTGCGTTTCCAAGGTTTTCTTTTTAAATATTTAGAGGTTAAATTAAATCCGGAAGGATTCCATAGTATTTGTCTACCGAAAACAATTAGTGCTAAAATTTGCTTTACCTGTCGTAGTTTTACTTGTAAACTTTGATTGTCCTTACGCAAATTACTTAAGTTCTGCTTACCCAGATAAATAGCTTCAGGTCTTCGATGTAGTAATGCATAAGAGTTGCGATCGCAATTGGCAAACAAGTTGGTGAGTCGAACTATTTGTTGCCGTAAATTATACATTTTCCAAGTAAGGTAAAAGAGTATTAGCGAGATCACAATATTAATAACGACAACAATAGTTACCATTGGTTGTAAAAAAAGATCGTTGGCTATCGTTCATAGTTAATGCTCCATAGGAGCATTCTTACTATGTTAACTTCTTGCGGATGGGTTGAATTCCCCACCGCTCAAAGGTGAACGAATTGGGTTGGGTATTATACCCCATAGATATTCCAGGCAACTTCGGCTCTTCCTTCTTCCTTCGTTTTAAGACAGATAAGCATTCACTCTAAAAAGTATTTATTTGCTATAATATTTAATCTTGCAAATTAAAGATTCGCGATCGCTTAAAGGTGCCCGTCAATTGTAATTTTTCAAGAGATAAAACAGGCAAATTGCAAAATTGCAGCCAACTAGTACAGCGCAGCTTAAATCTATCAACCATTCGTGAAACCTCAAGGGAACCCAATCGGAATTTTTTTCTTCTTAAAAAAATCCTATGAGTGCTCGTCAAAGCTAGGAAAAATAATACTTTTGACTTTTGACGAACCTACAGCGATACTAGTATTTGACATGAAATCAAATAAACTTCACATTTTTTTGACCTCTCTATTATTGTTAATTCTTGGAGGTTCAATTTT
The DNA here is from genome assembly GCA_039200565.1 of Cyanobacteria bacterium P01_D01_bin.50. GTDB lineage: Bacteria > Cyanobacteriota > Cyanobacteriia > Cyanobacteriales > Nostocaceae > Rivularia. Next base: position 2,203 of record JBCCSG010000258.1, read on the forward strand.
TTTTAATATTCTTATTTTTGATAAAGCTAAAAAATATTACCTTGAACTTAATGAAACTCGTTTAGATCCTTTTGGGTTAAACTACTATCCCGTAAACCTCAAAAAATTGAATCTAGAGCGGCAAATTCCCGTGGTTTTCTTCGGCGATTCTAGAGCAGAGGGTTGGATATCGCCTAATATCAGTGGATATGAGTTTATTAATCGTGGAATTCACGGCCAGACTTCAGTACAAACAATTCAGCGGTTTTCATCTCACCTGCCCTATTTGCAACCCAATATAGTAATTATCCAGGTAGGTGTCAACGATCTGAAAACCATTGGGTTATTTCCAGAGCGCTCTGAGTCAATAGTTACCAATTGTCGGGAGAATATTAAACAAATTGTAGAAGAATCAAAGAATTTAGGTGCAGTAGTTATTTTGACTACTATTTTTCCAGTAGGGGAAGTACCGCTACAGCGTCAGCCTTTTTGGTCTGATGAGATCGGGGGCGCAGTTAATGAGGTGAATTCCTACATAACTACATTAGCAGAAGATAGAGTTATCATATTGGATGCTTTTTCTATTCTTGCTGACAGTCAGGGAATGATGCCGCGAAAGTATGGCAAGGATGAATTACACTTAAATAAGCAGGGATATGAAATACTCAATCTGGAATTGGTGAAATTACTTAATACAATTACAAATGAGAATATCGTAAGTCCCAATTTAAAATGATCCGAGTTAATTGATAAGTTTAATTTTAAGATGCTCAGCAATAGTGCTTACAATATGACTGCCGAAGCAATTACAGACCGTGCTAATATACTGAAAATATGATAGACGAGCAGATAATTAATTTTATTAGCGGCCATCTCGATTTGACTCCGGTAGAATTTAACGAACACTACCGCCATAAGATTGATAATGCTCTCGAAAAAAATGAAAGCTTTGTGGTTGGAGATGCAAGAGGTGCCGATACTCTAGCACAGCAATATCTTTTTCGTAAAACAAAAGCGGTTGTGGTTTATCATATGTTTTCAAATCCTCGGAATAATGCGGGATTTCCAACTCGCGGGGGATTTCAAAGTGACTCACAACGCGATCAACAAATGACTCGGGATTCTCATCAAGATATTGCTTGGGTAAAACCTGGTAGAGAAAAGTCTGGAACCCAGAAAAACCTAGATAGACGGGGTAAAGTCTAATTTTTTGTGTTGCAGAATAACTAAACAGTTTGATAGATTTGTTGTTCTCGATTAATAAAAACTTCAGCTAATATTTGATATGCTTGAGTCCAAATTTATCAAAGAGGTGGAAAAATTCTTGTCAAAGATTGGGATTAATTAGAATTAATCATTAAAGATAAGTAAGTCGGCACAAATAAACCGAACTATATTACATAATGTAAATTTAGTTGAAAGCCTTGTTGCTACTCACTATTCACTACTCACTATTCACTATTTCTAATTACTATTTTCAACACCGAGCTACTTACTCATTAATATAAATGAGCGATTTTGGCGTAAATATTTTGATTTGACAACGATTAAACAATAGTTATTATTTCAACATTTTACTTTAAGTTCTAGAACTTTTCCTATTAATTACTATCGTCTCAGCTTGGATTATTTCGTTTATTAAAGAAATTGGTTAATTATTGAATTCAATTTCATGTTTTACTAGTTATATAAATCCTCCTAACTCCTAAGTAGGTTGGCATTGAAAATAGTAATTGAGATAAGGCAAGCCGGCAAGCCGGCTGTCTTGCTATAGGAATAAGGGTTTGAGGGTAATTTACCCAAGCTGTAATGTAGCTTGGTTTATTTGTGCCGACTTACTTAACTCCTAACTCCTAACTCATTACTCATTACTCATTACTCATTACTTATTACTCAACTCAACCCCACAGATACGATAAGTGTTAAACCGGATATGATATTACCTGTTAACTTTATATGAATGAGTATTTTGCAACAGTTGCTCGGGGATTAGAAGAGCTAGCTGCTAAGGAATTAGAACAATTGGGTGCTAAGTCTGTAGAGCCTGGATTTTGTGGTGTTGAATTTGTTGGCGATCGCACTCTACTTTATCGAGTTAATCTATGGGCAAGGCTACCATTCCGAATTTTATTCAAGGTACATTACTTTCCTTGCAAAACTGCAAAAGACCTTTATAACGGTATCCAATCCATTGATTGGCAAGATTATCTCACCCCAGAAGACACTTTAGCGGTAAACGCTACTGGTAAGAATGACGAACTCAATCACACGCATTTTACAGCGCTTCAGGTCAAAAATGCCATAGTTGACCAACAACAGCAAGTTTTTGGCGAACGTTCTAATGTTGAACTTTATTCACCAGATTTACGGATTAATGTACATATCCGGGGTGATTTTTGTACCGTTAGCCTTGATAGTTCCGGTAGTAGTTTACACCGTCGAGGCTATCGCCCTGCGGTTGGATCTGCACCACTAAAGGAATCTCTGGCGGCTGCTTTAATTCAACTTTCAGGTTGGCAGCCAGAACAAATGTTCTATGATCCGCTTTGTGGTTCTGGTACTTTACCAATAGAAGCTTGTTTAAAGTCGCTTAATATTGCACCAGGTTTGTTTCGGGAGTCTTTTGGTTTTGAAACTTGGCGCGATTTCGACTTGTCGCTTTTGGAAAAGTTAATAGCAGAAGCGGAAGCTTGTCAATTAGATATACTTCCTGCATCAATTTGGGGGAGTGACAATAATCAAGAAGTCATCGAGCAAGCAAACATCAATGCCACAAACAGCGGTGTTGAGAATCATATTTGGTTTTCTCAGATGGAGCTTGCTGATGTTACCGCACCGGCTGAGAGTGGGGTTTTGTTTTGCAATCCACCTTATGGGGAACGTTTGGGGAAAGATAGGGATTTAGGCTCATTTTACAAGCTTTTGGGTGACGTGATGAAACAACGCTTCAAAGGTTGGACTGCATTTGTATTGAGTGGTAATAAGGAATTGGCTAAATATATTGGCTTGAAATCGTCACAGAGAATTGCAGTATATAACGGGACTTTGCCTTGTCAATTGATGAAATACGAGTTGTATTAGGCTGATGTGCAGCTAAATTATATAATGCCTTAGTGAAGCGTGTCCGTACCTTTATCTCATCCCGGAGCTACTTAGGGCAAAACGTGCTGAATGCGTTCACCGCTCAAGCGTGTTCCCCAAGGGTAGCGCATAGGGGAATGCTCCCTAAAATTATACGAATTAAGTGCTTAATAGCTAATGAAAATTTTAATTCAACATAATCAAGATGAAAGTGATATTTCTGGCGTTCTTCGCTACATTAAAGCAATTGTAATTGGACTCAAACTCAGAGAATTTGAAGTCAGAATTGTTGCCACAAGAATTTATAATTTTAATTATTATGTAGAAAATATACTTTGGGCAGACATTGTTCATTTAAATTCAAATAATTTAGCATTTGCTTTGCTTGCTAAATTATTGGGTAAAAAAATAATTATTAAATATCATTATCCAATTTATGAAACGACCCATTTTCATTATCAAAAAATGACTTTTACCGAACAGATAAAGTCAGAAATAATTGATTCTATTCCCAAGGCAAACTATCCTCTCATTTATAAGATATATCCAATTGTGAGATGGGCAAGACTATGCAAACGACTTGCTACTGCTGCAATAGCCGATCGCCATATTGCTGCGAGCAAAATTTTAAGCAAGTGCTGTGTTCTACCCTGGAAAGTTGAAACTATATATAATCCGATAGAAATACCAAATGATTTTAAGCCCAAAAGGTTAATCGATTTATCATCTCCATATACTTTCCTATTTGCTGGTCGAACACATAACGATAAAGGTGTCGATCTTCTCATAAAGGCCACGCGATTGCTTTTAGAGCAACGTCAAGATTTTCAAGTTTCAATAATTGGAGAAGGTCGAGATTTAGAATTATTTAAAAATCTAGCGTCAGAACTTGATGTCTTAAGTCATGTGAATTTCTTCGGCAAACTTTCTCACGAAGAAGTTTTGAAAAGAATTAGAAATGCACTAGCTTTAGTTTATCCTTCTCGTTGGGAAGAACCTGTTGCTTATACTGTGATTGAGGCTTCTAGTCTGCAAACTTGCTCTATAGTATCTAAGATGGGAGTTCTGCCAGAAGTTGCAAGTCCAAATAGCTTATTTTTTGAGAATGAAGACGTAAAAACATTAACCAACCATTTAAATTACTGTCTTGACAACCCTGAAGAAGTAATCGAAAGAGGATTAGAAGCAAGAAAGTATGTTGCCCAAAAATTTACTCTCAAAAATAGTGTCAATCGGTTACTTGCATATTGTTAGATATCATGAAAATTCTCCTACTTTGCTCTACCTTTCCTTACCCTCCCACCAAAGGAGGTACTCAAGTAAGAACATTTAATTTACTCAAACATTTAACCCCAAATCATGAGTTAACACTGATTACCCAACGTAACTCAGAAGTGACTGATGAAGAAGTGGCGGGTTTAAGGAAATGGGTGAAGGAATTGTTGATCGTTCCCCGTCCCCAAGAGCCTGATAAAAAAAATATTTGGGGTAAAGTCAAGCGTTTTGCTAACTTTCTCCTACAAGGCACTCCCCCCAATGTTATGCACCTTTATTATCCAGAAGTTCAAGCTTGGGTGGATCGGGCAGTAGCTGCAGGTAAATTTGATCTGATTACCTGCGAACATAGTGTAAACGAGGTTTATGTGCGTCCCCAGTGGCAATCGCAGTTACGCACGGCGATCAATATCCATAGTTCCCTCTACCGCACCTGCAAGGATAGGCTAGAAACAGGAACATCAGATAAGGAAATGCGCGATCGCCTGTTTTTACCCCTGCTCAAACGCTATGAACAACGTTCCTGTAGTAAGTTTTCTACTGTGGTGGTAACTACCGATGAAGATGAACAACAAATGCGCCAGTTAGTTCCCAGTGCTGAGATAACGGTAATTCCCAACGGAGTGGACTTAGAAAGGTTTCCCTATCGCCCTGCCGATCCTGGAGATTACAGTTTAGTCTTTGTGGGTAGTTTAGATTACTTTGTCAACGTTGATGCCGCTTGCTTTTTCGCCAAGGAAATATTGCCATTGTTGCAGGAAAAATACCCCGATACTACTTTAACTCTGGTAGGTTCTAAACCCTCTGCTGAGGTGAGAAATCTAGCCCAAGCTAACCCTGCTGTTAATGTAACCGGTAGCGTCCCCTCCATTGTTGAATATTTACACAAAGCAACGGTTTCCATAGTGCCCTTGCGCACAGGCTTTGGTATCAAGAATAAAACCTTAGAATCAATGGCTGCTGGTACACCCATTGTCAGCAGCGATCGCGGTTTGGAAGGATTAAAAGTTGATACCCCTGATGTGCCTTTACGTGCTTTACGAGCCAATAAAGTGGAAGAATATGTTATTGCTATTACTCGCCTCTTTGAAGATCCTCAATTAAGGGATAAATTATCCCGCAATGGAAGACAATTAATTGAGCAAGAGTATACCTGGGAAAGATCAGCCCAGCTTTACGAAAAGATTTTACGAGGTTGAATAGCAACTGTTTCAAAATCGAGAAAAGTGCAATCAAAAAAAGATCAACTTATACTAAAGTTATAAATAAAACTCTCAGACTTTCAGATCCCCCATTATCCTCTTTAAAAAAAGGGGGACTTTAACGTCCCTTTTAAGGGGGGAGAGGGGGATAATCCGATAATTGCGCTAAAAACCATAATTATTAAACATCTTCTAAGGAGGAGGTTACAGAGGATAGTTTTAACTTAAACATATGGGTTTAATTCCCCACCGTCATACGGTGTAAGAATTGGGTTGGGGTTTAAATCCCCATCCCAATTCCAAACTTCTTCCTTCTTCCTTCTTCCTTCTTCCTTCGTTTAATTTGAGTAAGTTTTTTAGAGTAAATTGCCGTAGTATTCAGTATTGCATGTTACCAATTGGGGCTAGCGTAAGTCCTAATAAATTTTCATCCGAACTTGATATTATTAATTAACTAATAATCCTGAATTTGGAATTTTCAACTCGGAATTGTTATTCTCGAATTGATATTGTTCGGCTTGCATATTCCAAAGAGTAGCGTATTCTCCATTTTGCTGCAAAAGTTCTTCATGAGTACCCATTTCAACTAACTTCCCAGCCTTCATCACCAGAATTCTATCGGCTAAACGTACAGATGCTAGTCTATGGGTTACTAAAATAGCAATCTTATCTTTAACTAACTCAGCAAAACTACTATATATTTCATACTCACTACGGGGATCTAAAGCTGCTGTCGGCTCATCCAAAATCATGATTTGGGCATCTTTTTCTCTAACAAACGCTCGTGCGATCGCCACTTTTTGCCATTCTCCACCAGACAGTTCAGTACCGTCAAATTGCTTACCTAGAAGGGTATCATATGCCTGTGGAAGTTTTTCAATTTTAGCCTTAATTTCTGATTTTTCACTGGCAGACTTTAATCGCTCTAAATCATCCATTGCTGAAGTATCGCCCAAAGCAATATTTTCACCAAGAGTGAGAGAATAGCGGCAAAAATCTTGAAATACAACACCAATTTTTTGCCTCCACTGTTCAATATTCAAATCTTTGAGATTTTCTCCATCTATGAAGATATTACCTTGAGTGGGGTCATAAAAACGAGCTAAAAGCTTAACTAAAGTACTTTTCCCAGCACCATTTTCACCTACTAAAGCAACTGTTTCACCAGGGTTTAATGTTAAAGAAATTCCACTTAATGCCACTCTACCATCAGGATAAGCAAACTCAACATTATCAAAGACAATTCCTGATTTCATCGGTTTTGGTACTGGCTTACCTGGAATACACTGTGGCATTGTGGGTTGAGCATCCATAAATTTGAAAAACCTGTCCATAAATAACAGGCTTTGTTGCAATTTTAATAAATATTGTAGAAATCGGGTAATATTTTGTTGAATATAACCGAGTGACTGAATCAACACAATGATACTTCCAGGGGTTAATTTGCCATCCAAAGCTTGCAGCACTACCCACACAAAGCTAAACCCATTTCCCAAAGCAGTTAATAATCCTAAAGCTGTGGTTACCCAAACTCTTTTACTTCGCAGCTTAGCCATTAGCTGATACTTATTCTCAAATGCTTCTAGATAGCGCTGACGAAATAAAGAAGATAATCCAAACAAACGCACCTCTTTAGCATAGCTATCTATAAGCATTAACCTTGAGAAGTAATTCATCCGTCGAACTTGATATCTTTTAGCAAGATTTTTATTCCAAAATTCCGATTCCAATTTGAAAGATATATAAGTTTGGGGGAGGTATGTTCCTAGGATTAACAGTGGAATCCACCAACTAACGGTAGCTAATAGAAGTAGCATTGTTACTTGAGTAACTAGGCTACTAAATATGTCTAGTGAACCCCTCATCAGATTTATGGGAACGTTTGATGCTCCTCCTTGAAGTGTTACTAATTCATCATAGAAATTGACATCTTCAAAATTGGTGAGATCGACAAAGCTATCTGCCTTGTCTATTAGCTTGAGATTAGTACTTACGGTCAATTTTTCTGCTAAATTAGTAAATGCTATACCAATCCAAGGACCACAAAGATTTGCTAGAACAATTACTGTAATCCAAAGTGACACAACACTAGCAACTATTGTTAAGTTATACTCGTGGGTTGATGTCACTTCTGCCACTGTATCTACAATATATTTATTAATGCCGATTGTAATAGCAGGAATGATACTTTGTAAAAGTAATACAATAATCAAAAATGCTACTATTCTTGGTTCTGCTGTCCACAATATAACTAAAGAACGACCCAGAACCAAGCTATAATTTTTAAAATTTTGTATCAGCTTAGGGGTGGATTTTTCATAATTATTGTCACTATTAACTGTCACTTTTTGTTCGGATTGAATCATTTTTCTTTCTGATTATTTGTTTATTTAAGAAATTATTATTCACGGGAAAACTTCTTCGTTTCTATTAGACCGGTCTCAAATGTAATCTAGGTACAAAAAATGGTAGAAAGTGAAATTAGCAATCTACCATTCTATAATTAAAAATTGTGTATTTTATTATACCCAAACATCTGTTTGTAAAACAAAACATACCACTGTTTTACGAATTTGCCATCAACGAACGTGGTACAGTGGCGATTGCACCAGCAGCAGATTTTTTTCCCGCTCTAAATCCCGTCTTTTTAATTTCCCCTTACGAGCAAAATGGATCTCCAGAGTCGCCAAGGAAGAAAGGTTAAGTAAATCGTTGTCTAAATTGTATATAATAACTTTGAAGTTGTATAAATAATTTTAAATATTTTTATATACAAGTCTAGTTTGTAATAAAATCCAAATATAAACAGAAAGAGAACCCTCATTTAAACCAGAAAATAAATATGTAAATTACACCAAGTCATCAGGGTAAACGTTATTTATCAATGTTTAACAATTTTATTCTCTATCGTATTCTTGGTAACGATTTGCCTCCACGCCATAAATTAAGTCAGACATTAGATAATCTTCAATTTATCTTGGAGT
>JBCCSG010000259.1:0-10660 GCA_039200565.1 Cyanobacteria bacterium P01_D01_bin.50
ATAAATTCCCAGCAGAATAAAATGCTTCCGACTGTTAAGAAATAGAATTATTGCAGTACTGACATTTTTTATGTAAAATTAGCAACAATTATAATGATGTGAATTGAAAAATAGTTTTTAATTCCTCTTCTTCTTTAAGAACGTGTTATCAATCGCAATTTTGTTGTAGGTTGAACCAAAAATTGGATCTATTTCCAAAGAATTTTGATAACCGTATTGCTTACGTCTCGCTCGCTAGTTAAAAAATTAACCCCGCAGAATTAATGTGGTTGATTACTAGAGTTTTGATAGCTCTGTTTTAGTTATATAAGACTTACACAACTGGCATATTTTCCTTGTAGGGTGCTTGTACACTGATTGATGATTGTAAACGAGAAATTAAGCTTTTCGTGTCACGCACCAACCAAAGTCTTGTGACAATTGCGTAAGTCCTGTTATATTTATATGACTTTAGCTATAAGAGCGGGGAATTGATTCCCAGACGGGTGTGATCGAAAACCCATTACATTTCATAAAAAAGAGCAGTAGTGGTTTGTCCTTTAAAATATGATCGGTTTTCTTGCAACCCGCCTGGGGTTTCAACCCCAGTCTAATAGCAAAAGTCGTCTAAAGACGACTGGGTAAAATTTGAGTCTTATTCATAGGACTTGTACTATTAGCTTGGGGTTTGCAACCCCAAGCGGGTGTATCATAAATTATTTTTTTGCGATCGATGCAGCAGTGCGATATCGCAATTTTAATAGTATTTAAGTACTAAAAAACAGAAATTTTATTCTTAGCTTGTATTTATACAATCGATAACTAAAATCCGAATTCAGTTAAAAACGATATAAAAGCATAAAAACCCAGCTTCATAGATAAACCGGGTTTTGTAGTTGAAAATACTTATCAATAATTACGGAGATACTAAAACATTTTCTCCAGGACTATTAGTAAATACTTGCATTAAATGTTATCTATCTGACTTTGTATCCAGGTTAACAATTTCTGACATAGAAATTTCTACTTGCTCTTTAGGACCAAAATGCTTGTCCATCAATGTAGATACTTGTTCTGCCTGAATTTTGGTGTAGCGAGTCTTGTCTGGCATTATCAAGTTTGGACCAGCTTTACATTGCTTCATACAGCCTGTACCTTTGATGGTAACTTGGTCTTCTAAACCGCGTTCGCTGATAGAAGCAGCCAAAGCTTGACATAGTTGTTTACCACCGCGCTTCATGCAGCTAGATTTTTGACAAACTAATATAGTATTTTTTTTAGCTGATTTAACCGATTTCTCTTGAGGTTTCTCGGCTGCTGTAGGAAGTACATCTTCTCTTCTTTCTACTTTCCCACTGGCAGCCATTACTCGCTGGGCTTTTAACTTAACTTCACCAGTTTTTGTATCATACTTCTTTTCACCTACAACTTGTAACCAAGTACCAGGGGGTAGGCGTAAATCAAAAGCGACTCTCAAATGCTTTGCTAATTTTATATAGACTTCACCATCAGAAGTCGCTAGAAGCAAACCTTTGAGTTTATAACCATCTTTGATTACAAAATCTAGGAATTGTCCTTCAAGACAAAATTCTGATATTTCTTTATGGTGATATTTTCCCATTATTCCTAAACCAATTTTATATGACAATTGATGCAAAACAACAAGTGTCAGGATTTACACTAGAGCCGAACCTCTAAATAAAACTAAGCATCTCAAAGAATTTAGATGTGCCGAGGACGATAATTAAAGCATTCTTTGAGACTAAAGATTAGATCTTGACGGGAGGCATTTAATTGCCGGGTAACACTCCACAACTGGATAGCAGCAGCAGTATGAGAAATTTCAACAGTTAAGGGTTGATTGGTACTGCACCAACAAGGAATGTGTAATTCCTTTAACCGTCGATAGACTTGCCAACGATCTGCCCAACTCACCTCAACAACGTGTTTTGTCTGTGATTGTAAATCAAACGATTTCAAGATAAATACCCTCAAGGTGCAATAAATTTGCAATTTAGCTCTTCTAGTAATTATATGTTAGATGCAAACATTTCTCAGTAACTTTGAAAAAAAAATAAAAACTCCCATAACTTTGCCAGTCATGGATGGGAGCAATAGCTTAGAGAGTTTGGTGAATTAGGACTAATTTTTGAAGAGTTACTGCTTTTGAGTTTATCAGAAGGGAATTTATTCTCGTTAAGTATCGGCGATCAAGAGGAGAGCAGCGCCTTGCGGTGAAGCATTACTCTAATTAGGTTTTTCCAATGTATTGCACTCAATTAAAAGCTGTCATATGTAATATTTACTACTAGTTGGCAAATCATTTGTTCGTGAGGGGATAAGTTCCCTAGCAAGCTAGTTGACTAATAGAATGGCACCTCTAAGTAAGTGGGTACAAATAAACGAGGACTATGTTACAGAATGTAAGCCGAGTTTAAAGCTTTATTATTATTCACCCCATCACTACTCTCTTATCCGGCATTACTATTTTCAACGCTGACTTACTACTTACAACCTTTTCTTTATCATTACCATTTCCTTGTTATTTTTTTTTCGGCTCTTCTGCCTGAGATTAAATCTGCCAATTTGGCTTAAAAAAAATAAAATACTAGCTATCTTAGAGTAAATTTATCGCAAATTTTATCTAGAAGTTTTTCTATTAGATGTAATTATGGATTTTATTGATTAGTACATGGCAAAATTGGTTGTCTCAAACTTACTTAATTTTGATATTGACAGGCTTTGAGATGCACATTGATAAACTGTAGCTTTACATTCTATAGCCAGATAAATTAGTAAAATATCTCAATAAGGTGATAAAAATATGTTTGTAACTAGTAAAAATTCAAAAACATTGAATCTAAAAATCAAAAATATCTCATATGTTACAGACGTAATTTACTTTTTATAGTGCTAATATATAAAAATAATGCAGTTAGTAAATAGGACTGCCAACCAGAGATAATAAGCGAGGAGAACAATGGCTGATACACAAACTTTATTACAAAATTTTGGTCAGGTTTATGATAATCCAGTCTTGCTTGACAAGAGCGTTACAGAGCCAGTTTGTGAAGGTTTTAATGTTATATTAGCTAGTTTTCAAGCGCTATATGTACAGTATCAAAAGCATCATTTCGTTGTAGAAGGTTCAGAATTTTATTCGCTGCACGACTTTTTTAGCGATTGCTATGAAGAAGTACAAGAACATGTCCATGAAATTGGAGAGCGTTTGAATGGACTTGGCGGCGTACCTGCTGCTAGCTTCAGTAAATTAGCGGAGTTATGCTGCTTTGAACAAGAATCTGATGGTATTTATTCTTGTCGTCAAATGATAGAAAATGATTTGAAAGCAGAGCAAGCTATTATGGTCGTAATTCGTCGTCAAGCCACTCAAGCTGAGAGTTTAGGCGATAGAGGCACAAGACATTTGTACGAAAAAATTCTGATCAAAACAGAGGAGCGTGCTTATCATTTATCTCACTTTCTTGCGAAGGACAGCCTAAATTCGGGATTTGTTAAGTCTGCTCAAAACTAAAATTCTTCTAAACGAAAAAGCTATTTCTGAATTCTTAGCTAAATCAATTTCCTGTGTAAATTAAAATTTGAATTCATGGCAGAGGATACGTTGTTATCTCTCTGCCTTTTTGATTAATAATCTAATTCAATTATGATGATTACCATCAGAATTTTTAGAGGTACTGTTGTAAAAAATCTTTAGTAAATATTTTTTGATTATTTTTTACTATTATCCTTGTTAAATAGAGCTAAATCAATTCAAATTGAATTACTTATTAGTTATTCACAATATAGATATTTTAAATGGAATAGCTTCACATATTTAAGATGATATATAAATTAATTACAACTAATCTTTTAAAATTGTTTAAATTTAATCCAAGCAACAATAATATATGTAGATAGGACCACTGCGCGGAAGTCAAAAGTCAAAATTATTGTGTCGTCAAGCTTTTTAGTTTTATAAGTGGTTGCTTTATTTCTGCCGACCTGTACTACTAACTAGAGTTCAGTTTATTTTTATAAAAATATATTTTTTCTTCTGCCTCTAACACCTCTGTTTCTCTTGCTTGAGGTTACAAATAAATTTTCTTAAGTGGATTATATTGACCATAATCTATTTAACATAACTATTGTTTTAAATATTACACGAACGAAAGCAACGCGGGATGTAGAGCCAGACCCCTCTTTTACTTAAATTTACGGATATTCGTCAGAAAAGTTTCCTCAAATAACCAATAAAGCTTGATAATAAACAGCATAAGTGTGAGTAAAGACCTTTAAAATAATTTGAATTCATATTCTCCTATTTAGAGACAACAACTATGCCCCGTCGTAACGACCTTCAAAAAATTTTATTATTAGGTTCTGGTCCCATCATTATCGGACAAGCCTGTGAGTTTGATTATTCCGGTACCCAAGCTTGTAAATCTTTACAGGAAGAAGGCTACGAAGTTGTATTGGTCAATTCTAATCCAGCTACAATCATGACCGATCCAGAAACTGCCGATAGAACTTATATTGAGCCACTTACGCCGGAATTGGTGGAAAAAGTCATTGAAAAGGAACGTCCAGATGCTTTATTACCAACTATGGGAGGACAAACTGCTCTCAATATAGCTGTAGCTTTAGCAAAGAATGGTGTTCTAGATAAATATGGTGTTGAATTGATTGGGGCTAAGCTAGCAGCAATTGAAAAAGCTGAAGACAGACAATTGTTTAGCGATGCAATGGCGCGAATTGATGTTGCAATATGTCCTAGCGGTACCGCTTCATCTTTAGAAGAAGCTAGGGCTATAGCTAGAGATATTGGCAGTTATCCGTTGATTATTCGCCCAGGCTTTACTATGGGTGGTACAGGTGGTGGTATTGCCTATAATCAAGAAGAATTTGAAGAAATGGCTCAAGCGGGTATTGATGCTTCTCCCGTATCGCAAATTCTTATTGACCAATCTTTGTTGGGTTGGAAGGAATACGAATTAGAAGTAATGCGCGATTTGGTAGATAATGTAGTAATTATCTGCTCGATTGAAAATATTGACCCAATGGGTATTCACACGGGAGATTCGATTACGGTTGCTCCCGCTCAAACACTCACTGATAAAGAATACCAGCGTTTACGAGATATTGCGATTAAAATTATCCGCGAGATTGGCGTAGAAACTGGCGGTTCTAATATTCAATTTGCCATTAACCCAATGACTGGGGAAGTAGTTGTAATTGAAATGAACCCCCGTGTTTCTCGCAGTTCGGCTTTAGCTAGTAAAGCCACGGGTTTTCCCATAGCGAAAATAGCAGCTAAGCTAGCTGTAGGTTACAGCTTAGACGAAATTAAAAACGATATTACCAAGGAAACCCCTGCATCCTTTGAACCAACTATTGATTACGTTGTAACCAAAGTTCCTCGCTTTGCTTTTGAGAAATTTCCCGGTTCTTCCTCGGTGCTGACAACTCAAATGAAGTCCGTAGGGGAAGCAATGGCAATTGGTTGTACATTCAATGAATCCTTCCAGAAAGCCTTACGCTCCCTGGAGATTGGACGTGCTGGTTGGGGTTGCGATCGCCAGGAAAAATTGCCTTCTGGGGAACAAATCCGCGCTCAATTACGAACGCCGAATCCAGAGCGAATTTTTGCCGTGCGCCATGCGATGCAATTGAAAATCAGTACAGAGGAAATCTACGAACTCACCGGAATCGATCGCTGGTTCTTAGATAAGATGCAGCAATTGCTGGAGGTGGAAAAATTTATCAAGCGAACACCTTTAGAACAGTTGACAAAAGAGCAATTGTATGAAATAAAACAGTATGGTTTTAGCGACAAACAAATTGCTTTTGCAACCAAAACCGCCGAAGATGCAGTTCGAGAAAAACGCAAGCAATTAGAAGTTATCCCAGTTTATAAAACTGTAGATACCTGTGCGGCTGAATTTGAAGCATTTACTCCTTACCATTACTCGACTTACTCAGAAGAAAGCGAAGTCATGCCAAGCAACAAGCCCAAAGTGATGATTTTGGGTGGTGGTCCCAACCGTATCGGGCAAGGAATAGAATTTGATTATTGTTGCTGTCACGCAGCTTATGCTCTCAAGGATGCCGGGTATGAGACAATAATGGTTAACTCAAATCCGGAAACAGTTTCTACTGATTACGACACCAGCGATCGCCTTTATTTTGAACCCTTAACTAAGGAAGATGTTCTCAATATCATTGAGGCAGAAAATCCGATTGGAATAATCGTTCAGTTTGGAGGGCAAACACCCTTAAAGTTAGCATTGCCTTTGCAGGAATATTTACAGAATAAAGCAGCGTCTCCCAACTCTCCACAAACCAAAATTTGGGGAACTTCTCCCGATTCCATCGACACCGCTGAAGACAGGGAACGATTTGAAAAAATTCTTCAAGAATTGGATATAACCCAACCACCTAACGGTATCGCTAGAACCTACGAAGATGCTTTAATTGTTGCCAAACGCATCGGTTACCCAGTAGTAGTACGCCCCAGCTATGTACTAGGTGGGAGGGCAATGGAAATCGTCTATTCGGATGCGGAACTCGAACGTTACATGACTTTCGCGGTACAGGTAGAACCAGAACATCCCATATTAATAGATAAGTTTTTGGAAAACGCTACGGAGGTGGATGTTGACGCGATCGCCGATAGCACTGGTAAAGTGGTGATTGGTGGCATAATGGAACACATTGAGCAAGCGGGTATTCACTCAGGAGACTCGGCTTGTTCGTTGCCTGCAGTTTCTCTCCCGCCAGCAATTCTTGAGCAAATTCGTACTTCTACTATAAAGCTAGCTCAAGCTTTGAAAGTTGTCGGATTAATGAATGTTCAATTTGCCATAGCAGGCGCTCAAACCTACTCTCCTCAAGTTTATATTTTAGAAGCAAATCCCCGAGCTTCTCGTACGGTACCCTTCGTTTCCAAAGCAACAGGTGTGCCGATCGCGAAACTAGCATCCTTGATTATGTCTGGTAAAACTTTAGAGGAACTTGGTTTTACCGAAGAAGTTATACCCTCTCATATTGCTGTTAAAGAGGCAGTATTGCCATTCAATAAATTCCCAGGTACCGATACCATTTTAGGACCAGAAATGCGTTCAACTGGCGAAGTTATGGGTATAGACAGTGACTTTGGTCGGGCCTATGCAAAAGCAGAAATGGGTGCAGGGGAGCATTTACCCTTGAGCGGTACGGTATTTGTATCGATGAACGACCGCGATAAAGCTGCTGCAATTCCGGTAGTCAAAGAATTTATCCAATTAGGATTTTCTGTAATGGCAACAAGCGGTACTCGACGGGTACTTCAAGAAAATGGATTAAATGTAGATTTAGTACTTAAACTTCATGAAGGTCGTCCCCACGTTCTCGATGCGATCAAAAATCGTCAAATTCAACTGATTATTAACACTCCTTCTGGACAAGAAGCACAAAGCGATGGTAGGTTAATTCGACGCACCGCATTATCTTATAAAATCCCAATGTTGACTACAATCGCAGGAGCAAAAGCGACTCTTGCTGCCATCCGTTCTTTGCAAAATACGAATTTAGAGGTCAAACTCATTCAAGAGTACTGCTTGGTACCTTAAAAATTATTTATAAGCTATGGAGCAAAGACATTGGGAGCATGAGATTGGGCGTTCTGAGCTAGAATTTTGAATTCCTAACATGATAGTGAGACGTAGCATTGCTACGTCTCTACAAATTATAATTTTCGGAAGATTCATAGCTACCAATACCTCAGACCTACCCCCAACCCTTTCCATGGGATTTAGCTGTACAATACCTAGGAAAATTGATAGTTATCATTTGGTTTTCTAATTGTATAATTTAAAGTTAACAAAAACACTGATTAAATTAAAGATTTCCAGATATTCTTTAGGAAAATTTTAAGTTCATTTACTAAAAATACAGGTGACAATAAAGAAAGTGATTTAGTAGTGGTCAACAATTTTTCATAAAGGTTACAATTATTTACAATGTAAAGAATGAAAAAATGTTCAATTAGTTACCTTTTATCTAACTGTAGATACTTGTAAAGCAGGGTCAGATCCTGCAAATATTAGCAATTAATAATCAAATTAAAAATACTCTTATACCAAGCTTCTGGGGTGATTAAATTGCACTCTATAGAATCTGGGTTCTCTAGTTTTTTGAAGTGTACCCAGTTTATGCATCTATCTAATTGTAAACTTACCGCCAAAATTGATTTTTACTACCCTTTATGCATAGCGCTATGAAGACCGCCCAGACACCCAAAGACCTCGTGCGGACTTATCTGCGTGAAATTGGTCGCGTACCACTTTTAACTCACGAGGAAGAAATACTTTACGGAAAGCAAGTGCATCGCGCAACAGCTTTGCAATCAGTAAGGGAGTCCCTTGCTGCCAAGTTGGAGCGTCAACCAACTTTAGAAGAATGGGCATCCTGTGCGAATTTAGAACCAGCAGAGCTAAAAGAAACAATAGACAAAGGCGAAATTGCTAAGCGCAAAATGGTAGAAGCCAATTTGCGGCTTGTAGTTTCGGTTGCGAAAAAATATATTAAACGTAATGTCGATTTACTTGACTTGATTCAAGAAGGTAGCATTGGGATGCAACGGGGGGTAGAAAAGTTTGACCCCAGTAAAGGCTATAGATTTTCTACTTATGCTTATTGGTGGATTCGTCAAGCTATTACTCGCGCAATTGCGGAAAAAGGTCGTACGATTCGTTTGCCTATTCACATTACTGAGAAGCTGAACAAAATCAAGAAGGCACAGCGTCAATTATCTCAAAATCTAGGACGTGCAGCAACAATTTCTGAATTAGCGCAAGAATTAGATTTAACTCCCAAACAGGTAAGAGAGTATTTAGAAAAAGCGCGTATTCCTTTATCTTTAGACTTGCGTTTGGGAGATAATTATGATACTGAGCTTGGAGAAATGTTAGAAGATCCAAATGCTTCTCCAGAAGATTTTGTCATGCAATCGTCATTATCCTACGAATTAGATTCCTTAATGGCGGAACTTACTGCCCAACAGCGACAGGTTATTACGCTGCGATTTGGTTTAAATGATGGAAAAGCGATGACACTTGTCAAAATAGGCGAACAGCTTAATATTAGTCGCGAA
The DNA here is from genome assembly GCA_039200565.1 of Cyanobacteria bacterium P01_D01_bin.50. Lineage (GTDB taxonomy): Bacteria > Cyanobacteriota > Cyanobacteriia > Cyanobacteriales > Nostocaceae > Rivularia. The sequence goes on from JBCCSG010000259.1 coordinate 9,113, forward strand.
CGTGTACGACAAATTGAGCGAGAAGCTTTAAACAAACTCCGTAAATCAAAAGGAGACATGGATGAATATTTGGCTAGCTAACAATATTAATACTTAAAGTCAAATATGTCGGTTTAATCCAATTAAATACCGCAAATACAGTCTAGAGAGGAAAAAAACTCTAAAAAAATCGGTGCAAAGATGTATGCCGTGTCGTAAATACGGCTAGCTTAGTTTTTTGATAAATTATCACGAAGAGCTTCCAAGTTTAAACTGTACACATCCGAATAATTTCTGGAGAATGAAAGCCCTGCACTTTTAAATCGGGGCTTTAGCTTGGTATTGTAATTATCGCTAATGCCATAGAGAGGTCTTGTTTCCTCCTAATTCTTGCATAATTTTCATTAATAGGGTGAGAAAATACTCCGGTAATGGTACGGTTACACCGACTGACCATCAAAGGTAGATTTGTTACACTGAATTTACCAGAATAATAGTAGATATTGTAGGCTTCAGGTACCAGGCAATATTTAGCTTACAAGTGATTTATTATACTTTTATACTTCAAAATATAAGGAGTAAGAACGTGAGTAGTCGATCCAATGGGGTTTCGGAGTTTTTCAATGGTGACTCCCAAACTTCTAACTTATTGTGGCAGTATGTTAGTTCTCTAAGCCCGGAGATAATTACCCAATTATCAAAGCCATCTTCTCCTGAAGTATTTGGGGTAATAGAGCGTAATATTATAGGACTTCTGGGAAATTTGCCTTCAGAACACTTCAATGTAAATATTACGACCAACCGAGAAAGTTTAGGTAAGCTTCTAGCATCAGCGATGATTAGCGGTTATTTCTTACGCAATGCAGAACAAAGGATGAATTTTGAAATAACTTTGCAAGAGGGTGAAGTTAATGAAAAAAAAAGTCACAGCGATAAGTAAATATCTAAGTACATTATTACTAGTTTAGACTGCTACTTTCACGACTCATTTATGCTTCCCATTCGCTTATCATTTAAACGGGTCAGTAATAAATTTGTATCAGTGGGATGTTTATTGTTTTCAGCATTTATTTTGATTGTGGTTTAACCACCAAGACGGAACAATGAGCATCTTCCATGACTTGAGAACTAACAGAACCTTGAACAATTCGTTTTATTCCAGTTAATCCACGACTACCAATTACGATTAAATCGGCTTTATAAATATTAGCTAGGCGAATAATTTCTTCAGCTGGGTCACCCGTTACTAATTCCAAGTCGCTTTTTACAGGTAATTGCTGCTGATAGCATTGTAGCTGTTTTTCTATCTGTAAATAAGAAATTCCAGGCACATCTGACTGAGGACGATCTACAGCTAATTGCATTTCTGATTGAGGCGTAGAAAAAACGTGACATAAAACAACTTTACTGTCTTTCGGTAATATCAATTGTCCTAGAAACTCAATTATCCCTTCGGTTAATTCCGAACCATCTAAAGCTGCAACAATAGTTTTTAGCACTTATGAGTATCTCCTACAACTAAACCCCTGACAAAATTAGTTGATCATATCATATTTATACTTTTTGACA
>JBCCSG010000260.1:0-10543 GCA_039200565.1 Cyanobacteria bacterium P01_D01_bin.50
GATAAATTTTCAGGTTCTTTCTTAGATGGCTTTTGATTTACTGGATTTTCGCCATTTTTAGAAGAGCGTAAGCGATCAACTAATTTTTGTTTGGGTTTAGAGAATTCAACAGTCTTAACCGTATTAGGCTTGAAATCAAGGTTAAATACATATACCTTGGCTCTACCGTTTTTACGGATGGGATTTTTCTTGAAGTAATCCTTGATAAATTCTCTAGTTTTGTCCTTAAGATAAGAAGAAACTGAGCGATCGACCAACTTTAAATCATCAAATTTTCCGTCAGAACCAATGAATAAAGTACCTTCTACCTTACCTTCTTTTCCTGGCTTTACTTTAATTACCTCAGAAATTGGTTCTTTATTTTCAAATTTAGGATAGCGTGCCCTAGCTTCTTCTAAATGTTTAGCAAGAATTAATTTTCTTGTATTCTGAGGTGCAATTTTTGTATTTTGAGCCGGCTGTGGTTGATTTGGTAGGTCAATTTTTCTCCTTAGAGGTGCCTGCTGTCCCCATTGCTGCACGCTTTGTCCAGCTAAGGTTAATTTATCGCCTGGTTGAGGAACATTCCTCTCGGTAGACGCAATAAAATCCTTGGGATTGACTCTTCTAGGTTGATTTACAGCAACCCCATTATTAATAGAAGGATTGATAGCTACCTGATTATTTGTACCCATGGCCGGATTTGTCATCGTCTGCACGGGTGGTGGTGCTGGAATTCTAGTAAGTTCAGGAGGTAATGGTGCCGACTGTATTGGAGGTACATTAGGTAAACGAGAAGCTCTAGGTGTTGATGTTCTCGATGATGCGCTTCTGTTTCTAGAAGCTAATGGTGCTGAACGTCCTAACTCAATTTTTTGATTGAAACGACGAAATGAATTACCAGACTGTGCTTTAGCGTTGAATGAGGAATTGAAATTTGGTTGTGGAAGTACTGGTAAAGACTGAGTTTTTGGCGAAGAAGAGATATACGGATTAGCTGATGATTTTGGTAAAGAAGGTAATATAACCTTTGTAGAGTCAAGACTTGGTGGTAATTTAGGCAGCGGAGTAGGTTGAGTCGCAAATTTAGGTAGAGGAAGCGAAGACTGTAGGTTAGCCTGGGGTAACCCTGGAACAAGAGGACTTTGCTTTTGAGGTAATCTATTTTGTTCAGCCTGAGATAATTCCACTATTGGGACACTTGCTGGAGATGCTTTTTGCTTTGGTTTAGAGTCAACAGGCATCAAAGGGAGAATGAAAGCAATAGCACCATGTATTCCGACGGATGCTATAGCTGCTATTCCAGCTGGTTGGCTTAAGAGTTCGGGTATATTTTTGAGTACTGAGACGTAGGACATGGCTGTTATCGCTCACTTAGCTTATTTGCGGTTGACTAGCAATTTATTTAATTAATCGGGCAATAATTTTAGGCAATAATTACTTGATTAAAGCAGTCCTTTTAGACGCATCCCTTTACAAATAATAACTTCCTAATGCAAAACCATTCAGAGTAAGATTGCCACTTGTACGAGCGGTTATTCTCCATCAAAGACTCTTCATTGCACCCTTTCGATGGGCAGATGTTTAGATAGGAAACTATTATTCTCACAAGTTTTATTTGCCAATTAAATATTTTGGAAATCATTACTTTTAAAACTGTATTTATTAATTTTGGCGGTAATAGAAAGATTTAGGCAAATCTACTAACTATCTTTATGACTTTATATATTTTTTGACAATATCTGGACCGTACTCCGGAAAATTTTACTTCTCCAATTAGTCTTGGGCGACAACCTATGCTTAATTAAGCTTTCCTTAGCATCTATAGAAGAAAATGATCCGGTAGGAATTAATTGACTGATTTTCAAGCAATACTAAAGAATTTGATAATCCCCTACTAATATAATAATAAGGTTGTATTTCAAGAAATACCTTTTAAGCTATAAGACTAAGACAATCATTAATTATAGGCTATCTTCATGCACTAGTAATGCTTACATAATACTAATCTAAATATCTACTTACGTATAAGTTATACATCAAGATTTTTTTTGGCAAGTCTCAAGTCTAAAATCCTGCTCTCAAAGTACGCAAATGCCATTACCCACAGTTATTTTACCCGGTTTTTTTGAAAGCGCTCAAGCTTACTCAAGCTTAGAAAAATCATTGCAAAATTTAGGCTTTCCTGCGGTTACCGTACCGCTACAGCGACGTGATTGGATAGCAACTTTAGGAGGAAGACCTGTAACTCCAATCTTGCAACAATTAGACTACACAGTAAAGCGGATACTACAACAAAAAAGCGTTTCCCAGATTAATTTAATTGGTCATTCCGCAGGAGGTTGGATATCCCGTATTTATTTGGGAGAAGTACCTTATGGCAAACCCAATCGAAACTTATTGACGAGCACCCATGAGAATCTTTTTTCTCCTACAAAAAAATTCTCTTGTGTTCCCTTGACGTGGCAAGCTCATCCCAAAGTAGCCACTCTCATCACTTTAGGTACTCCTCATAGTAGTTTGGAACGGTGGACGCGCTCGAATTTGGATTTTGTAAATAATAACTACCCTGGAGCATTTTACGAAAAAGTACGTTACGTCTGTGTGGCGGGGAAAACTATTTTTGGAAAAAGACGATTCGGCAATTGGTTGGCTTTCAGTAGCTATAAATTAACTTGTGGTCAAGGTAACACTTGGGGAGATGGAATTACACCTATCGAAGCTGCTCATTTAGATGGTGCTAAAAATTTAGTCCTTGAAGATGTAATGCATTCTCCCAGAAGTTCTAAAGCTTGGTATGGTTCGCAACAATTTCTGCAAATTTGGATGCAATATTTAACATAATCGTACACTTATTTATAAAAACTTAATATTTCTTAGTTAAAATTGTAATATAAATTAAGATTTTTCTCAGAAAGATAAGTTTTATGGTTATCCAAGAAAGCCGATTTGATGTAGTTATACGGCGGACAGCAACGATTTTATCGGTAGTAATTCTTGCTTTTAGTTTGATTGCTGCTAGTACGGGTATTCTGCTTTCCATCTACTATGAGCCAGCTTCTGGGAGGGCTTACCAATCATTAAGTGTGATAGCCGAACAAATCCAATACGGCTGGTTATTCCGTAAGGCTCACCATATTGCTGGCAATGGAGTAATTGTTGTTGCCTTGATTCAGATTGTGGTGATATTCTTGGGCAGAGAGTTTAGCAAAAGCTGGTATACAGCCTGGGTAAGCGGAATATTCTTGACCTTAACAGTAATGGGATTAAGCTGGACATCGATGATTTTGGGTTGGGACCAAGTTGGATTTTGGCGTTTTAACATCGAGTTAGGAACTATTGAAGCTATTCCTTTTATAGGTCAGCAGTTAAGAGAAATTCTCACTGGTGGTAGTGGTATTAGTACTTTGACCGTTCAACGTCTTTACACTATCCACAGCTATCTTCTTTCGACTGCTGCAATTATGCTGGCAATAGTACATTTGTTTAGCGTGCTGTGGGTTGAAAAACAAGTCAAGGGTTCCCTGCCAAATTTTTTCTCCTAAAAAAATTTAGCAGGGTGCCCGTCAGCACGCCACAAGAAATTCAAGGTGTAGGGGCATCAGTAGCTGAAAGCTGAGACAATTTTCCAATCGGAATTTCTTCAACTTCCGGTAAATTTTCCAGAGACAACCGAGTGGATTGATTTGTACCAGACAAGCGCTTAAGCAGATCTGGTCTGGGGTCGTGCAAAAGATAAATTAGGCGATCGCCAACTTGCCAGGTTTCACTGGCAGCCATAACTTGCATTTTATCATCCCGTTCGATAAAGAGGGGTAGTAGGTCTCCAGTCCGGATCAATGCTTGTAGCTGAATTTTTTGTAGGGAAAAACCAGGATTTTTTAAAGTCATAGTTCCTAGTTTGACTTGTCGATCGTTAAGATGTTGGTTCCAAGTTTTGATTTTGAAGTCGGGAAGAAAAGCTTGTAAAACTTTACTTTTATTTTTGGAACCACTTGCTTGGGGATCGCGAGGAAAAACTGCTAAAGCACGAGGTGGATCAAATTCTTCTGCCGCGCGTTGAGCTAAAACAAAATTGACTTCACCATTTTTCGTCACGGCAAGAAAAGTACCTACAGAATCAAGTCCAGCTTCTTCTAAAACATTGGCATCTAAGGCACTGCTAGTTAAAACTCGCAAATTTTGTGATTCTGCTTGCTGAGAAGCTTCTGGATCTGTATCAATCATTACTACCGATTCACCGCGTTCTTGAAAGAAGCGAGCAATCAATAAACTTAAAGGATTGCAGCCGACGATTACTGCTCCAGTTGCTTGTTTTAAGGTAATTCCCAGTAATCTGGCAACCCAACCAGCAGTTAATCCTTGGCAAAAGACTGTCATCAAAATCGTCAGAAAAACCAACGCTTTGATGGCATCACCACCATTTATACCGCGCTGTGTCAGCAAAATTCCAAATAATGAAGCAACTGATGCCGAAACAATACCTCTTGGTGCAACCCAACTTAAAAATAGTTTTTGTCTCCAGTTGAGGTCGCTATTCCAAGTACATAAAAGAATATTAATCGGTCGCACTACGAACATCAACGCCAACACGGTGAATAAACTACCCCAGCCTAAAGCGAATACACTTCTAATTGATAAGTCAGCCGCTAACAAAATAAATAGTACTGAGATACAAAGAATTGTTAGCTGACCTTTAAAGTGTCGCAATAAACGTTCTTCCGGAACAGATGAATTAGCAAATACTGCTCCCGCCATTACTGTTGTCATTAGCCCCGATTCGCTGCGAATCATTTGTGCCAAAGTAAACAGACCCCATACTGAAGCCAGTACTACCAGGTTTTTTAGTTCAAATGACAAAATATTCGCTCGCTTGAAAAATAGGCTAAGCAACCAACCACCTGCTGCACCGATTACGGCACCGATACCCAAACGCACTAACAAACCTGTAATCGCGCTTAAAGGATCGGCATCGCCGTTCAAAATAGTATCGAGAACTACAACCGCAAGAATAGCTCCTACAGGGTCGATTAAAATCCCCTCCCCTTCCAAAAGCGTTGCGACTTGTCGGTCTACTTTTATTTGTTTAAGCAGGGGAGTTATGACAGTTGGACCTGTAACGACCACAATTGAAGCGTACAGAAAAGCAATTGGCCAAGGAAATTCTCCCAACCAATGAGCCGCCATACTGCCACCCACTAACGTAATTAAGGTTCCTAAGGTTACGAGTAATTGTAAGCTGGTAGAAACTCTGCCTAATTCTCGCAATTCTAGGTCTAGTCCGCCCTCAAACAAAATTATTGCCGTTGCTAGAGCAACAATTACTTCTAATCCAATGCCTAACAAATGGGGATGTAATAACCCAATGCCATCCGAACCAAAAAATATGCCAAATAGCAGTAAAAAAACAATGCTAGGCACTTTAAGGTACGCAGCCAGCACTTGGGCGCTGATGCCTGCAACGACAGCAATCACCACTTGCAGGGTAATGTCAAAAGATGCTTCCATATTGGAGATTTTGAGCCGTGTATTTCAAAATCTTTTGTTAAGAATAGTAAATATTGACTTTGATGTAGGAAAGGTTCGTAATCCTCATTTTTTGTGGAATTGATAATTTTTTCCTAGGTTGCTTATAATACAGCATTTTCCTAGTCTTTGTACAACGGTCCCCAAACGCCTTGACGCTTTGTTAATCGGATGAGCCAGAAGTACAAACTGCTCAAAAGCAATAGCTAAAAACTATTTACTTTCAACCACTTTAACTCGCACTCAGCAATATAGGGAATAATTAATCCTCACCAATATTTTTTTGCTCGGGACTATTGACAAAATTGAGAAAAGTCGTTAAATTTATAAAAGTTGAAAAACAAGCCCCCATCGTCTAGAGGCCTAGGACACCTCCCTTTCACGGAGGCGACAGGGATTCGAATTCCCTTGGGGGTATTTATGCCAATTGTCAACATTAAAATAATGTTAAAAAAGTAGATGTTTTAACTTCTACTTTTTTGATTATTAACCAGCAATTTCTTCCACGCGTTGACGAATGGCTAAAAGATTCGATTGCATATCTTGAGAAAGACGGGGTTCAATAATTCTTATTGGCATAGTTAGCTTAGGCCAGACTTTAACCGTATAGCAAAGCAAAGTACTCGTCTTTTCATCTAAGACGCAGCTACTTAAATTCCAGCTACCACAGAAGTCTTTAAAATCTCCCTCTACCATCTGGAAATTAATTGCGTTAGGAGGGGATTCTTGCAGATCCAGAACAACCCGTGCAGAAAAGTTAAGCCGCATTAAGCGTTGTGAGCCGATTTGTTCTAAGCGAATACCTCCATTAGGATGTTCTAGTTTCCGAGAAGAAGCAAGGTTGGGAACAAACTCAGCTAAAGCTTGATAATCAGTTATAACTTTCCAAACTGTTTCTATCGGATGAGAAATTTGAATCTTAGCCGTGATTTGTCTTTGACGTTCTGTTATTTTTTCGACTTCGACGGTTACGGCTCTTGTGTCGTGATGTTTACTATTATTCCCTTGGAGTTTTAAATCGGATTTTGGGGCGTTTTGTTCTTTAATCATGAAGGCTCCGAGGCTTTGATATCGTCAGAAAATTGTGGGAAAGTTAAAGTAAAGCAGATTTTGCTTAACTCAGAATCTTCGATAGGAGTGCTTTCTACAGTTATTTCTCCATTAAGATGCTGTATTAAAGACTTAACTAAAGCTAATCCCAAACCCGTACCTGGAGTCCATCTACCTTTACCTCGACGGAATTTATCAAATATGAAAGTGGCTTCTTGTTCAGATATACCACGTCCAATATTGAACACCTGAATTTGTATTTGATTCCCTTGTATGTCGCACTTCGAGAAAACTCCCAGTTCTACAGAACTATCATGCTCGGAATACTTATAAGTATTTGTAAGCAATTCTTGAAGGATGCGGTCAAAACTTTCGACTTCCGTTTGTAACTTGAGTGGTTCATCCGGCAAGGAAGTAGAAATAGTTAATCCTTTTTCTGCTAATTTTTTATCAAAGGATGCTGCTATATCTTGAATTTTAGTATTTAAATCAATTGTTTCAAATTGCGGACGCTCTTGATGAGTTTCCAGCTTCTGGAGTGTAAGCAGATCGTTAATTAAATTAATTTCCTTAGTACATTCCTGTTCCAGAATATCCATATATCTTGCTTGGCGATCGGGCTGGATTTCTGGATGGCGTAAATTACGTAGCGCCATACGCATATTTGTTAAAGGATAGCGTAAACGGTCGCTCATGTTACTCAAAAACTCATCTTTGAGTTCGTTAAGTTCGCGTAACTGTTGAACGTATTGTCGTGTTTTTTCATATAATTTAGCTTGAACTTCTAAACTGCGTTGTAATTGAGCGGTACGCTCGTCTACAAGAGTTTGTACTTGCTTGATAGTTTGCGTCTGAATAATCGCATTGCTGATTTGAGCACAAACCATTTCTACAATATTTAATTCAGCTTCCTGCCAATTACGACGCTGTGTTTGCTGTAACACCAAAAATCCTAACACTTTGCCTTGGCTTTCTAAAGGCATCAGCAGTGCTGCTGGTAATTTATCTAAAACAAACACTGGAGCAATTGTAGAAGTATCCTTACGTCTATCTGAATTGTCATTTATGGTTACGGGTTTAGATGCTTTAAAAGCACGCTTCGATATGCCGCAATCTGCAAGCCAAAAAGACTTTTCTACGGATTCCAACTCCTCGCAAAGAGAAGAACCGCTTTCCCTACACCATTCACTAACAACGGTGGCTCTAGCTTTGGGAATTTGTGTTTTTACACGAATCCTAAATAAAGGGTCTGAATATTTTAATAAAATTAGTAAACCACGATCTGCCGTCAAAGCCTCAGCTGTCGAAGAAACCACCAACTGAAGCATTTGATTAAATTCCAAATTACTGCGGTTGAGTATGGTTAATTGTTGGATTAAGCTTTGATGCTGTTCGCTTTTTTGCACCTGCTGCTTTTGTGAAGAAATTATCTGTGCCTGTGCTACTTGAGCAAAAGCGATCGCGCAGCAAGATTCCACTGCTCTCAACAATTGTTTTTCAGAATTACTCCACTCATATGGCTCGGATTTAATTAGACTAATTACACCATTATTCTCGCCACCAAATCGAGTAGGAATTGCTAGTACCGCTTTTATTGGTAATGGAAAATTTTGACATCCAATTACCAAACTCTCCTGAATTGTAGAAATATCCTCAATAGTAAACGGTTCGGCGGCACACTGTACTACTGGTAACTCCAATTGTTCGATTGAAAAAGTAACAGTCGGGTTGGGTAAACCTGAATAATCATCTTGGGCTGGCCAACTCGCAGCAGTCGCTTCTCCTCCTTGTTTTGGATCTGTTACCAAACAGCAGTAATCCACCTTGAAGGCAGATCCTACGACTCGAGCAATCTCTTGCAGCAACCTATCAGGAGGTGTGCAAAAGGAAGCGATTATTTGATTGATTTCGTATACCAACCGATGGGCAGGTTGAACAGTATGCTGCATCAGCTTAAAATGACATTGTTCTAGGTCTTCTTGTTCATCTGGGCGCTGCGGCGGCGATGTTATTATACGCTTTTTCATTTGTGGCACAATCTTGGATAACGACCCCATTGTCCTTTTACCCAACCTCCTGGTACTTTATTTAGCTTTTCTTGTCCTAGCTACACCCTGATGAACCAATTTTGGTTCTATAAATAAATTCTTTCACCTGTTATAGCCCCTTTCTATGTAAAATGACTTTTTTAACTGGTATATAAAAAATCGTTTTGCAGTTACCTTCATATTACTCGTATACTAAAATACTTCTTACACTTAAAGTAAGCCCTGAGCGATGATTGATAGCTTTTCTGGTTTTCTCAGACCTAGAATATCCTCTCTACAACTGTAGACAAACCGTATTTTCTCTGGAGTCAAGCCAAAAAAACAGTAAATACCATCCGCATTACCACTGAGAATAAGCACTATAATCGTACTATTTGTTCCAATTACAACAGTTTTGGGAAAATTATTTCTTCGCGATCGTCCAAAAATCAATTTTAGTCAAGAATAAGCTAGGAAAAAGAAACATTGGGGACAGAGTAATTTAACTTTTTGTGGAACGCTAATCAAGCGCTGACTTTTTAATCCTATTATTAAGGCTCATTTACTTAATTAGGCTTACAGTTTCCATATGTCAAGTCTTGTTGTACCCCCTGTAAATCATCAAAGCGTTGTGATAAAAGTGTTTGGGGTTATGTCCTCTCATTTATAAGGCAAAACTATGCAATTTATTAAATATACCTTTATTTTTCTTTATATTAAAAATTTAAATCACAATATACATAGTAATAATACAGCCCAATGATTTTTTGGATTCAAATCATTGGGCTGCATTCGTTGAAGAAAAAACTAGCCAGCTAAACTCTCTACACTCAGAGGTACCATATCCCCAGTTTTTGTAAGTCCTAGCAGCATGGGTTGTTGGGCTTGAATTACTTTGCCACTGAGTACACAACGTTCTTCTTGCTGGGATGTCGCGGCTATGCTTGCTCGAATGTCAGCACGCGAAAATCGCGGCTTCCACTCACCTGATTTTTGCTGGACATAGTTCCACAAAATATCTCTAATTAATGCTTGATATCCTTGATTACCAGATAGTTCTTTTAACTTATCTTTTAGCTCCCTCTCTAAGCGGATGCTAGTTACTTCCATTTCGGTTGTAGGGGTGCGAGCAATTGTATGCATGATTTTTCTCCTTAAAACTATAGACAGGATAGTAATACAAGTGTAGTATGTTTAAAGAAATGTTCAACAGGTGAAATTTTCAGTGATACTCATTCAGCCCTACTCTACTTCTTCACGTATTTCTAACTGCCGAGCCAGTTGGGAATCAGCTTTCTCGGAAGTGGAGTATTTATTTGTGGGCGAGTGTAATCGAAATCACGGGCAATTTACACAAAGTAATCGAGATTGTGAATATACCAGAATTATTTATTTACTTAAACAACTAAAACCAGATAAAACAAGCGGGAGGTACAGTTCGTACAGATGCTGTACCACATATTAAATAAAAGACTTCAAAGTCAACATTTAACCCCCGCTTTCTTGAAAAAAGAAGCGGGGGTTTTTCATGAGGAGCTAAGCTGCGATGAGCATGATGCAAGTTTTAGAAAAATCCGCGATCGTGTTTTCACAAAATTTTCTGCCCCTGTACCGAGTAAATACTAAGCGGGCAGTCGTGTGCTCCCCTAATCGCACCCCGAAAGAAGCTGGGATGCAACTCCGTAAAAAACCACAAGCACCCGTCCATCAGACTATTTATTTTGCAGAACAGTTTTGGAAGGGTGTTGTTCAAGCAAACCTGGAATAACAGGAGAGCATGAAGAATGCTGAAATTAACTTATACAGAAAACAGTTTTTACCTAGAGCTTTTAACTCAGTCCGTAGAAGAATGGATACAAGCCCGAGTAATATTAACTTTGCGAGTCGGTCAAAGTTTATGCGTTGAACCTAGCACTGCTTCTTTTTTGCTTCCTGTTGATTTACCAGGGCTGGGACAACTA
>JBCCSG010000261.1:0-10531 GCA_039200565.1 Cyanobacteria bacterium P01_D01_bin.50
ATAAGTTTAGATTCTTTGAATTTATATAAGGCTCATAATCAAAATTTTTGAAAAAAAATCCATACTCTTCCGGCGAATTTGGACTAACTTCAATTTGATCGAACTCACGTTTATTTATATCTAGAGATTTAAATAATTCTTCCAAGCCTTGAACAACTTGAGTTTCTATTTTATGAACGTGATTAAATAGAATTTCATCATATTTTACGAGATAATAAGTTTTGAGGAAGTTGAAACACTCTGTTGCTACTAAAATTTAATATAACAAAGTTGTCCCAGAACGATGATCTCCCATAATAAAGATAGGATGAAAATTAATATTTTCTATTAGATTTAAGTATTGGCTATCTAGGTTATTATTGTTGTCTGTAGATTGTAAATTCATTAAAACTCTCATAGGTAACTAGTCACATCAATTTGGATAGGGTTATTATTTTAGAACAAAAATAATAGCATGGTAGTATCCTTATATCGTGACCTTGGACGGTATTAAAAATTTTATTTTCTTGTATTCAAGCAAAAACTTCTTCTACTCAATGAAACATAAATATTTTAAGATTAAGAAGCTGCTTGACGATGACTATAATCTTTTTTCCATATACCTTTAACTATCATTGAAATCACCTGAATTAATCCGATTTTTTGAATCATCTCTATGATGTTTAAAGTTTGATTAAAATCGTAACTATAGCTAATTCCAGGTGATGAAGAGCGTTGGCAACAAATTAATAAAATATCTTTCGGGTTTATTATACGCAGCAAATCCCAAATTAGAATCAACTCAGTTTCTGTAAACATTAATGAATATTTAAACTCTTCCTCTAATTCTTGTTCAGCATTATCTACAATCCTAGTAGCTTCCATTGCAAAAGTTCCACCCATCGCATCATCTGGTTGTGCTTGAGCTATTTCATCAGCTTTATTTTTTTGCAAATAGTTTAGCATCCGATCAATTAATTCATCTCTTTTTTTGTTTTCTAAATTATCAGCACTAGGATACTTCGGAACTGCAAGTAATTCTTCTAATGGTAATTTACGTCTTTCATTTCTGACATTGACAATTCTTCCAACAATATCTTGCAGTTCAGATTTTGCAACAAGACCAAAATTTGCAAACATTTCTATAACAAAATCATATTGATTTAGTTGTTCGAGATTGCATTCTACATATTTAATTCTGGGAAACATCTTTTTATATTCCTCAGCACGAAGATAAGTCTCTTCTACGTACCATTTACAAAGTTCATATGGATTTGCATTTACAGCAGGCTCACTTATGTTACGCTCAACATTAGGAGTTAGAAGCCAAGTTCTAGTCCATTTAGAACTGCCTGGTACATCACGAACGCGAAGTAGACTATATGCAGTCTTGTCAACATCTCTTTTTAGAATAATGATTCCGATTTCTTCCTGTGGAATATAGGTATCAGGAATTAAATATCCCCAACCTTTAATAAAGGAATGGTTCGTCTCGCAGTAAATTTTTTGACCATTTTTATTCTTTTTGCGGATTTCCTTTAGTTTTAAAGGCATTAATTTCTTCAATTCACCTTCATCTCCACGATTGAATTCTTCCATAGGGGAACCATTCATGACTGGGAATCCTTCGTGGATACTAACTGTGTTTTCTGCCTTAGATAATAATTCTGTTAAATAGTCTGAGCCGCTACGTCCAGAATTAATACAAAAAATGTACTTTATGCTCATAAACTTTTTATTTTATTGCTATGTTCAAGCCAAAACCGGCTCCTCAGTAGATACTGCCTGCTCAATAATATCAGCAGCCTTCTTCACCCCACCACATCCCTTAATCGCCTCTTGCAGGCGCAAAGCATTCTTTTTGTAAGAATCTTCCGTTAACACCTGCTTTACAGCCTTATGTAAGCTTTCCACGCTCAATTTATTTAGGGGTACAACCTCCCCTGTTCCCGTCCAAGCTATCCGCATTGCGATTCCTGGCTGATCATTGGCAACTGGAATTGCCACCATCGGCACTCCATTAGTTAAACACTCCAAGGTAGTATTCATCCCTGCATGAGTAATAGTTAGAGTTGCTTTTTTCAGCAATTCTAATTGGGGTGCATAGCTGACAACTAGGGGGTTTCCTGGTAATTCCGGTAGTGATTCTGGGTTACCTGAACCTCCTAAAGTCATAACTAATTGGGCATCTAATCCCTCACAGGCTGAAGCGATTTTCTCGAACACATCAACCAAACGATTTTGCAAAGTCCCCATGGAAGCGTAAATAAGGGGTTGTCCAGTTAATTTATCCCAAGGGAAAGGAACGGGTTCTCGATTCGTTGAATAATGATAGGGACCAGTAAAATGAAACCATTCGGGTAAATTTAGTCTGGGATATTCAAATTCGGCAGGTTGATGACTAATTTGAGCCAGTGGAGAGTAGGATTTATTAACGTTGGAGTAGGCCGGTAAATTCCACTTTTGTCGAGACTCATCAATGAAATCTTTAATTGGTTTTGTAACCCGAGTGAGTATCTGATAACCCAATTGATTACGTAAACGTCCCCACCAAGTAGGACTATACTGCCAAGAGGTGCTAAATGGAGGAACATTTGGGTCTCTATTTAGTACTAAAGCACTACAAATGGTGACAAAGGGAATTCCCACAAATTCGGCAACGACTCCTCCCGCTTGGATACTTTGATCTACTAAAAGTGCTTCGACACCAGATTCTTTAATGACAACAGGCGCATCTCTCAGAAGTACAGTCGCTTCATCCTTGAATAGCTCTATAGTATATCGCAATGCAGCCAAACCGCTAAGTTTACCTAGTTCGACAAAACGTTCTTTTAGCTTTCCCTCGGGGAATTTGTCTTTACCAATTGCCTTAAATTCCAATCCTGCTGCAATAGTTTTCTCTCTAGCATCCTGTAGGGCAATCATTGTGAGGCGATGGCCGCGCTGTTGTAGTTCTTTTGCTAAAGGAAGCATGGTATTTAGGTGGCCAGATTCAGCAGGACAAATTATGCCAAAGTGAGTCATTAGGTTTATCCCCCCACAGAAAGTTGGTTGCAAATTGGGACTAAATTAAAGCAAAATTAACGCAAAGTTAGCGTTGTTTACGACTTTAAATTATTCTTGCTAGAGAACGCGATCATTTTCTCTCTCCGGAAACAAGTATCTCACAAAACTTCCTTCTTACGTCTTGGTTCGCAAATAATTTTTGATGCACTAGTGGTCTGTCCCATTAATTCCGATGGCTTCGTTTTCTTCCAAACGTCGGGAGACGTAGCACTGCTACGTCTCTACATAGTTACCGGAAGAACAAACCACTCAAAACTTATGGGACACAACACTAGTCCCTTCATGCTCTACCTGGGTAAACTTGTCATCAATGCAGACATCTTTTGCAGTAACCTATTACTGCAAAAGTTTGAGTAGAGTCGGTCTAACCCTGGACTAAACTGATAAACACGGAAATTTTACTCATCCGCGAATAACTTCACTTTCTCAAAGCCCAATTTCTGACTCCAAAACAAGTCTTTTGGTTATTGCTTCAACTTTTTGGTAAAAGCCAATATTATACCAATTGTTCCAAGAGCTAGCAAGCTTGTTGGACTAGAACTTTCTGGAATGGATAAAACATTTTTGTCTAACTTAAAGGTCCGAATGGAATTATCAATATCTCCACTTACGTACACTGTATCATCAGCAAGAGCAATTCCGGTAAAACCATAAGGTGGTGGTCCTCCTGGGAAACCCTCCAAGCCTATTGGTAAATTTTGTTTAATATTTCTCTTATTTCCTGTTTTTATATCAATAGCTTTAATGCTTTGCTCCCCGACATCGGCTACTATTGCTATTCCGTCCGGATGGTAAGCTACACCTTCTGGAGATGATAAACCAGTCGCAATGACCTGACGCTCTCCGGTAATTAAATCAATTTGCGAAAGCTGATTTCCTAAAGATTCCGTAACTAAGATGGTATCGTTATCTATGGTCGCTAAGCCAGTTGGACATAGTAAATCTGAAGCGATCGTGCGTCGATTATTACCACTTTCATCCAATATTTGAGTAATTTGACCCAAGCCACAATCCGCAACTAAAATACTATCGTCTTGAAGTTCAATGGCATCGTAAGGTAAGCCAAAGTCTGTATAGCTGTTAAGTACTTCTCCGGTTTCCCGATGTAGTCTCTGTACGCTATTAGCAAACCAACTGCTAATAATTGTATTTTCTTCATTGACGGAAATGTTAAGCGGATTTTGAACTGGTGTGACAATGTTGGCTAAAGTTTGTTCTATGCTTCCAGTTTCGCGATTTAGAACTCTATAGGAATTTGTATCGGCAACATAAAGAGCATCATCGAAAATGGCGATTCCACCAGGTGCCGTTAATCCGACGCTATCTATAACTGTTCGTGTAGTACCAGTTTCTGTATTAACTTCAACTATATCGCTATCAACAAAATTGTTTACATACATTAAATCATTGGGAGCAAAAGCTAAATTATCTATTCCCGGTTGTAATTGAGAAATTATCTCAGCTTGACCCGTTGTTGCATCCACTTGCAAAACTTGACCTGTTAAAGTATCGAGGGCAAATAGTTCACCTTTGGAGTTAAATTTTACAGCGACGGGAACCCCTAAATTTGAAGCTACTTGTTCGCTAACACCAGTATCAACGTTAATTTTGACAATTTCTCCGGTAAACTGACCGGGACTATAAAGCAACCCATCAGCACCAAAGGTAAAGGCATTCAATCCAAGTTGATTGGTAATCAAGCGTGGAGGATTAACTCCTGTTTGGTCAATTTCAAAAAGTCCCGTAGCATCAGGACTCAAACTTTGACCTGCAAATAAACGACCATCTTTATTTAGCGCGATCGCATCTACAAGTGGTATTCCAGAAGCAACATTTGTTACACTACCCGTTTGCGGGTCGAAACTTCTAACTTCACCATTGAGTAAAGCAGTGTAAAAAACCTGTCCGCTAGGGCTAAACACGAAATCATCAGCTTGACCTTGGGGACGGTCAATGAAGACATCAAATTCTCCCGTTTCTACATTAACCCGATATATTCTTTGGTCGGCAACACTTCCCGTGTATAGTTGCCCTTGAGTATCAAACGCAAGACCGCTTAAACCTTTGAAAGGTGATGGTGGTACTAATACTTCTGTAGCTGCTTGAGAGTAACCTATATTTAATAAATAGAAACTGCTTGTTAACAGAACTTTACACAGCCAATTCTTTTTTAAACCCTTCATTTTCGGTTTTATGAATTCACTTAACTAGTGATTACATATTAGTATTTTTAACTATATGTATCAAGTCATTTTTCGTACAGACTAATTCCCTTTAGTAGACCGAAAAAATTTGCGATTATCGGCTTGTTTGGCTATGAACAGCCACAGGCAAAATATAGTAGTTATTAGAAACGATCGGCACTTGAATAAATATACTTATCGTAATAATTATAAATATTGAAAAACTTGAATGACATAATTTCAATTTTGAAACTTGATTAAAACTTAATTAATTTAATTTTCTCTTTTTTTAGTTAATTTTTGAGTACTTTCGTAAATTACAAATAATAGAGCCACAAAAAAGAATAAAGGATGAAGATAAAAAACTTCAGACTTCATCCTTGATACTTAAGTTTTGAAATTGAGTCCTCAGCGAAACATGCTGCTTACAGAAGTATCTTCGTGAATCCGCCAGATAGTTTCTCCTAGAAGATTCGCCACTGAAAGCTTTACTAACTGAGGAAAGTTTTTACTGTCATCTAAAGGAATTGTATTAGTGACAATCACTTCTTCAAATAAACCACTTGAAAGTCTTTCAATTGCAGGTGGAGAAAAGACAGCATGAGTTGCACAGGCATATACCTGACGTGCCCCTTGAGAGCGCAGTAAACGCGCTCCTTGACTAATAGTTCCAGCAGTATCAATCATGTCGTCTACTAACACGGCTGTTTTTCCCTTAACGTCACCAACAAGGTTTAATACTTCAGCTACATTGTGTGTTTGGCGGCGTTTGTCGATAATTGCTAAAGGTGCATCATCGAGTTTTTTTGCAAATGCTCTAGCCCTTGCAACACCACCCACATCTGGAGAAACAACGACAATATCTGATAAGTCTTTACTTGCTAAATAGTCTAAAAGTACCGGGGTACTGTAAACATGATCTAAGGGAATATCGAAATAACCCTGTATTTGCGCTGAATGTAAATCCATTGCCACAATGCGGTTCGCACCTGCTTGAGTAATCAGGTTAGCTACCAATTTGGCTGTTATTGATTCTCTACCCGCCGTTTTTCGATCGGCACGAGCGTAACCATAGTATGGAATTACTGCTGTTATCTGTCGCGCAGAAGCTCGACGACAAGCATCAATCATAATCAGTAATTCCATCAAATTATCATTCACAGGATGACAAGAGGGCTGGATTAAATATACATCACAGCCCCGAATCGATTCCTGTATTTGAACGTAAATTTCCCCATCCGCAAATCTTTTACGAATCATAGGTCCCAAGTCCATACCCAAATAACGGGCTACTTCTTGAGATAATTGTAAATTGGCAGAGCCAGAGAACAGTCGCAGACGATGATTTTCTGTCAGCCCCGTTGCAGCTGGTTGTACTTTTAAAGTCTTAGTACTCAGCACAGCAGATCCTCGTTGTGCATTCATGACAATCTTATCATTAGAGATTTTACTTATCTAACTTAAATATTCGGAAGAATTCTATGTTCCCTATTCAAAAGCTTAGATTTATATGCTGAAACATTCCTCCATAAAACTACGTATTTCTGTAAATTTGATAATCCTCTAAGGCAAATAAACCATTGTCAGCTTAACTGATATTAACGGACCTTACCAGACCTATTTTTAGTTTTTTTGTTTCAGAGAAAAAATTATATAGGAATATTTATTCAGCTTCAACCCCTTTCTTTTATAGGTTTTACAAAAGTCAAAGATTCTCTCTATTGATTAATGCTGGAGCAACATTATATATCCATAGGGTTTCAATTTATCTCCTATGCAAATTTTGATAGTTGAAAACTACATTAGGTTTCCAATACTTGCAAGTTTTCGCTTAATTATTAGTCTATATGTTAGTATCTTATTAAGTATAAGTACTTACTCTATTAACTAAATAGTCAATAAAACATATTTTATATTGTTAGCGCTCTTATTAATCAAAAATTATCCCAGATTTAAGGATTAGTTAACTCATACAAGGTTTTTTTGGGCTTTTTACAGTCAATAAAGGAAACTCACAATCATTTTGTTTGACTATTTCGCAATAATTATGAACTCCCTGCAATTCTGCGATCGTCAGGGTTCTTTATATGAAACCAATAGGTTCTATTCTCAATAAACCCTGCTTGATGAAAAATACGTTTTTTATTGAGCAACCAAAGTAACTTAAGAATGGAAAGAATAAGTAATTTTCTTTGCCCTCTTCCCTCTCTCCGATGATATCCAACAATATTGGGTTGTTCGAGTACTGGGGGAATATACTTTTTGAGAGAGCAGGGAGCACGGAGAAAAAGAAATTCATCGGTGATCTTAGAACTCCACAGGAATAGTAATTTGACTTCAGTCACCTTGACAAATTAAAAAAAATTGATGTATACGGTAGTGACCATTAGCAAAAATATTTTAAACTGTAACTTTTATAAAGTGCCTATATTTACAGATTTTTTTCAGTATGTTTAATTTTCTCTTAAAGGTAACTACTCTATCTTTTGACACATTCAGAAATCAAACAAAATGTAAAAATGAAGGAAGTATTGACTTTAGCCGTTGCTAATCTTGGGTGCTTTACCCAAGTGTTGCTATAACTTATCGGTTGTAAGTAAATTCCTGTATTTAAGTTGTGATATAAAATCAATCGATTATGCAACCACCAATTACCGCCGGCACAATATTACAAAACCGTTATAAAATCGTTAAAATTTTGGGTCAAGGGGGATTTGGTAGAACCTATTTGGCGGAGGATCAAAGACGTTTTAATGAATTTTGCGCAATTAAAGAGTTAATCCCTAGTGCAATAGGGACCTCTGCTTGGGAGAAAGCACGGGAACTTTTTGGAAGAGAAGCTGCTATTTTGTATCAAATTAAGCATCCACAGGTTCCTCAATTCCGGGAAAAGTTTGAACAAGACCAACGCTTATTTCTGGTACAAGATTATGTAGAGGGTAAGACTTACCACGATTTACTTGAGGAGCGTAAAGCTGTAGGTGGTGCTTTTACGGAAGCAGAAGTGTTGCGATTGATGCGCTTTATGTTGCCAACTCTCAGTTATATTCACGGCAAAGGAATCATTCATCGGGATATTTCGCCGGATAATATTATGATGCGTGAAAGTGATAAATTACCTATTTTAATTGATTTTGGAGTAGTTAAAGAATTAGTTACTCAGTTGCAGTCAAATAATTCCACACCTCAAACTTATGTGGGAAAACTAGGTTATTCACCGAGCGAACAAATTCAAACAGGTCAAGCTTACCCTAGTAGCGACTTGTATGCTTTAGCTGTAAGTGTAATTGTTTTACTTACTGCAAAAGAACCTAGGGAATTATTTGATGATAACCTGTTAACTTGGAATTGGCAGCGCTGGGTAACGGTTAATCCGGGATTTGCTCAAATTTTGAATAGAATGTTGAGTTACAAACCGAATGCTAGATATCAAAGTGCAACGGAGGTTTTGGAAGCACTAGATTCTTTAAATCAATCTACCACTGCTAAACCTGATGTATCGAGAGTACCAACAGTTGCAGTTGCTGGCAAACCTAAACTCGAAAATTCACCACCTCATCGTAAAGCAAATTCAGTAATTACACCACAAGGAAATTCAATTTTAGATCGTCCACTGGCAATAGGAACTATTTTTGCAGCTGTGATAGTATTTGCAGGAGTCGGTTCTTGGATGTTAGTCAAAAATATTCGCAATATATCGGATTCTCGATCGCAGTCACCTCCTCCACAGACATTTCCTTCTCCGTTGATTACGCCAACTCCTAAACCTACTACAAATAAACCTATTGTTATTAGTAAACGGTTAAATTTTGGACTTTCCAATAGAGTTAATTTTAAAGGCACATTGAAAGCCGATCAAATTATTGAGTACACTTTTAGAGGTGAAGAAGGACAAAGACTCACAGTGGTGCTTGTTGAAGAAAATGGCGTGTCATTAACAGTATTTGGTCCCAATAAGGAATTAATTGATAATGCTGCACGTGGGGTAAGTTATTATAAGGGAAAATTACCTTTTACTGGTAGATACTCTATTCAGTTAAATAATCTTCCAGAAATTACTCAAGCCGAATATACTTTAAGAATAAAATTGAAAAAACCGGTGACTGCGACACCGAAACCTACACCTACACCAGAAATTCAACCCACACCTACACCGGAAATTCAACCCACACCTACACCAGAGATTCAACCTACACCTACACCAGAAATTCAACCGACAGTACCACTTGTAGAAAATACACCTACATCACCACCTGTAGAAAGTACGCCAACTCCCGAATCTACGAATCCAGAAATACCGCCATTAGAAATTTTTCCTACACCAAAACCAACTCCTACTGATGAGGAGACTAATCAACCCATTGTAGTGCCATCGCCAGAATCTGATTCTGATTCTAGAGACTCTTAGATAAGTATCTAATAATCCACTCTAAGATGGGTAATAACAATCAAATCGCAAAATTTATGTAATTTAAATTTATACTTAAGTCCCTGAGAAAATGCTGTAATTAGAAAATTTTACGTCTTGGCGACAACGACGTAAGATAATTTAATGCAGTAATTGAAAGCTTAAACGCTTATCCAAAATCTCAACTCTCAAATTGTATAAAGGTATTTTATTTGCTAAAAACATTATTTATAGCTGGAACCAATACTGATGCAGGTAAAACAGTCTTGACTACTGCTTTAGCTGCTTATATACAAAAATATTATCCCCATGTCCACTTAGGAATCATGAAACCGATTCAGTCGGGAATTGGCGATCGCGAAACTTATCAAAAGTTATTTTCATTATCGCAAGAGTCGGCGGAAGTTACACCTTTATATTTTAAAGCTCCCTTGGCACCTCCCTTAGCCGCTGCAAAAGAAAATCGCCAAATAGATTTAGGTATTGTATGGCAGACTTTTTCTAAGCTACAACAGAGCCGCGATACCCTCTTAGTCGAATCTTTGGGAGGTTTAGGCTCTCCCATAACTGATGAATTTACAGTGGCTGATTTAGCTGGTGAATGGCGTTTATCTACCGTATTAGTTGTACCTGTAAGATTGGGTGCCATTTCTCAAGCTGTAGCAAATGTGGCTTTAGCAAAATTGTCAAAAGTACAGCTTGTGGGAATAGTTTTGAATTGTCAAAATATGCTGACATCTGAACAAATTACTGATTGGGCACCATCAGATTTGATTGAGTCTTTAACAAATATACCTGTTTTAGGGTGTTTACCGTATTTAGAAAACCCTTTGAATTTAGATCAACTAGCTGCTTGTGCATCCAATCTACAATTGGAAAAATTATTTAGTTAATA
>JBCCSG010000262.1:0-10497 GCA_039200565.1 Cyanobacteria bacterium P01_D01_bin.50
CCTTTACGAACGATCGCTGTAATGGTAATTCTGATGAAGGCAGGATTGGGTTTAGATCGAGAAAAACTTTTACAACAAGGAACTGTAGCGCTACGATTAGGTTTTCTACCTGCGACTTGTGAAGCTTTAATTGTTGCCTTTGCTGCTATCTGGCTATTTAAGTTCGATTTTCCTACGGGATTATTACTCGGCTGTATCATTGGTGCAGAATCACCGGCGGTAATTGTACCGGGAATGCTGCGATTAAAAAGTCTGGGTTGGGGGGTTACTAAGGGAATTCCCGATGCCATACTCATCGGTAGTGCTCTATCAGATGTGTTACTACTACTAGTTTTTAGTTTGTTACTCAACTTTTTGGCACAAGGAACTACTTCTGGAATCACATTACCTTTTGGTTTAACTCTGAATGCCTTTCAACTGCTTCCGATTCAGATTATTGGCCAAATTATTCTAGGATTATGCCTCGGTTTAATAACAGCAAGAATCTTAGTTGTATTACTGAGGAAGCAGAATTGGACTCAAAATACGGTGCAAGACACCCTAGTTACGGCGAGTTTAGCATTATCGCTGGTAGTACTTGCAGAGAAATTACCCTTCTTCTCGGGCTATTTAGCAGTGATGGCAACGGGATTTTTTTTAATTGAATTCGATGCTCCTACTTCCCGGAGGTTACGCTCTGGTTTTGATAGTTTGTGGGTAATTGCAGAAATCATTTTGTTTGTGTTGCTCGGAGCAAGTATTCAATTACAAGTGTTAGAAAAAATACTGTTTCCTGGATTGATGATTTTAGCAATTGGAACTCTTATAGGAAGAGCTTGTGGATGGTATTTATCTACATTGGGTAGTAACTGGAAAGGTTCTGAAAGGTTGTTTTTATTGCCAGGTAACTCAGCAAAAGCCACAGTACAAGCCGCAATCGGAGCGATTCCTTTAACACGAGGAATAGAAGGTGGAGAGACAATCTTGGCGATCGCTGCTTTATCTATTTTAGTCACAGCACCTTTAGGAGCCTGGGCTATTCCTACTTTCGCACCAAAATTGTTAGAGCGCGGTGAGGTAGATCCAACAAAAGTAGCGATCACTCGTCCGATTATACTATTAGCTGCCGTTGATACTTCTCCCTTAGCTTCTGGGGTATTAGCTAAAGCTGCGGAGCTCGCTCGTCGTAGCGATGGTGAGGTGATTGTATTGCATGTCATCGGCACAAGCAACTCCAAAGAAATAGAGATGCTGCGATCGAAATCTCAACGAATTTTAGCAGATATTCGGCATCAGTTCATTACTGTTACAGGTTCAATTCCAGAAGAAATTATTCGGGTTGCTGGGGAATATCAAGTTGCCGATATTGTCATAGGTAAGCGAGGGCATCAGTCTTTGGATCGGGTTTTAGTGGGTTCCGTTTCCCAAGCAGTAGTAGAATCGAGTTTAATTCCTGTCATTTTAGTTGGTACAAGGGAATAGTGAATAGTGAATAGTGAGTAGAAGGCTTATGTTGACGCGAAGCGTCTTCTCTTAAAAGGTGTTTATAAATAAAAAATAAAATGATTGTAGGGTGTGTAGTTTAGATAATTTACCACTTATAACCTGCAGGATTTGAAATTACCGTCAAGGGTTCCCTTAAAAGTTTTTTCCTCCTGAAAAAACTTTTAAGGGTGCCCGTCACGCACCATAAACCATTATTAACAATGAACAATGAACAACTAATAATTGATCATTGATAATTGATAATTGATAAGTCACGCACCCGACTGACTTCCCAACTACCAACTAACAACTACTAACTACCAACAACTAACTACTTACTGATTCGGTAATTCAATGACAAATTCAGTTCCTTCCCCAACTGTGGAATTACAACTGAGTTTACCAGCGTGGGTTTCTTCAACAATTTGTTTGGCGATCGCCAATCCCAATCCCGTACCTTTACCGACTCCTTTAGTAGTAAAAAGATTATCAAAAATACGTTCTTTAACGTTTTCTGGCATTCCCGGACCATTATCTTTGATATAAATTATAACTCGATCTTTTTCTGTAGAAAATTCAGTATTAATAGTTATTTTATGAGGATTTTCTTTGATTTGGGCAAATGTTTTTCCTTGACTTGCTGAATCTAAAGCATCGATTGCATTAGCAATAATGTTCATAAATACTTGATTTAACTGTCCCAAAAAACATTTTACTAACGGTAATTTACCATATTCTTTAATAACCTCAATTGCCGGACGTTTTTCGTCAGCTTTGAGACGATATTTTAAAATTAAGATTGTGCTATCAATACCTTCATGAATATTACAAGCAACTTTTTCAGAAGTATCGGCTCTAGAAAAAGTACGTAAACTTGTACTAATCTCTTTAATGCGTCCTGTTGCTAATTTCATCGAATCTAGCAACTTTGGTAAATCCTCCCTAATAAATTCTAGATCGATATCTTCGGCATGTTCGTTAACATCTTCTTGGGGGATAGGATAACTTTCTTGATAGCATTCTATATGAGCTAGTAAATCTTTAATATATTCTTCGGCATTACCAATACTACCTTTAAGAAAACCGATAGGATTATTAACCTCGTGTGCTACCCCAGCAACTAAATTACCTAAAGTTGCTAATTTTTCGTTTTGCACCATTTGTAATTGGGTTTGTTTTAATTCTCCCAGAGCTTCTTCTAATTCTTGTGATTTTTTAATCACCCTTGCTTCAGCTTGTTCCCGTTGACGCAGTATGGCTTTTTGTTTGCTGATATCTCGGACAATAGTTAATCCATGGGGTTTACCTTTATATATAAAAGGTACCGCTTTAACTTCAACATCAAAATAACTACCATCCTTCCGTTTCCCAATACATTGAGTGTAAAATTGGTCCCCTGCATTGAGAGTTACTAAATAACTACCAAACAAATAAACATAATCTGAGTGAATAAAATCTGGTGGTATCAGAGATAGAAATTCTTCTTCGGTATAACCATACATCTGAGAATAAGTTGGATTAGATGCAATTAATTGTCCGGTTTCTAAATCGACTATTGATAATCCATCATTAGAGCTTTCAAAAATGCTGCGATATTCTGCTTCTTTTTGAGCTATAACCCGAGTTTTTTCTTGTTCTTGAGCGTATAAACGGGCATTTTCTAAAGAAATAGCAGCTTGAGTACAAAGGAAATTGAGAATGATAATGCGATCCCTCGAAAATACACCGCTAGTTAATTTATTTTTCAGATAGAAAATACCAATTAAATGTCCTTGGTTAAGGATTGGTAAACACAGTACGCTCTTCGGTTGTTCTTCGAGTAAATATTCACCAATTACGGGTAAATCGGTATTCAAATTGTCAATTACCACAACTTCTTGGGTATTTTTGACATAGTGTATTAGCGTAGTTGGTAAATTAGGATTATTTTCCAACGGTTGGGATGTAAGTTCTGTTTTATCAGGTGTGGCAATGGCTTCAACATACCATTCTCCATCACGATTGGGGAGAATTAAAGCACAGCCATCGCCGCCGGAGTTTTGTAGAATAATTTGAGTGAGTTGACATAGTAACTCCGCAAGTTGAATAGTACTAGAAAGTGCTTGAGAAGCTTTAAGGATAGTAGTAAAGTCTAAAGCAGCGTTAATGCTGGTGCTAGAGGAGCGATTTATGCTTGTAGAACTATGGATCGAGATATTCTGTGCAGCCATTGTGGCTAAGCTTCCCAGGGGATTTAAGGATTGTGCAGCAAGATGAAGGATTGGATGGAGTAAATCGGGATAGCGTTGCTCTAAATCGTCAGTTTTGGCTGAGCTACCCCAACGAGCATAACAGTAGTATGCTTCTTGCATATAACCAGCAGCAACTTTATTTTTACCCCAATCTAAGTAAAATTTGGCTGCGAGTTCGTTGGCTAATGCTTCTTCGTGGAGGTATTGATTGGTTTTAGCAGTGGCGATCGCTTTATCATATAGTTCAATGGCTTCTGTTTTTTGTCCTAATAAGCGATATTTTTCTGCTTGAATTAGAAGAGATTTGTGTAAAATATTTTCAGGACAAGCTTGTGTCCAGATTTTCAACTTTTCTTCTAGGGGAAGAAGCGCTTGTAAATGAATTTGTAATTCTTGCTCATCTTCAGCAGTTTTAACTAAAGCAAGATGCATTAATGCTACATAAAATACGCTAGAAGGAGTTTTTGTATGAGTTGCAACGGTGTTTTCAACGATACTCAGTTGAGGAATTAAATCGGGGTATACAGCTTGGTTACCAAATAAATAGGCATGACGAATTTTAACGGAATAGAACCAAGCTAGATGATAATTAGTATTGGCATATTTTTGTAAATACTCAGATTCGCTGAAATTGTCGTCATCAAAAGTGAAAGAGTTTTTTGTTAAACCAAGAAGATTGCGAATTGGTTGAATAACTCCTACCACCAAAGCATCTAAGTTCTCTAAACTTTTTATATGACGAAGAAAATCTGCATGGGTTGTCGCAGTATAAAGCAGTTCATCCAGATTTTTACCATAGGTAAGCCTATCGGAGCCGCTAAGCATCATCATAAAGCCGACTGTCAGCCAGTTCCCTGCTTCCATGCCATACTTATAAGCGTTGTCGTAGTAAGTATCTGCTTCTCGAATTGCATGACTCCAGCTATGTACATCAGCAGCAAAGAGAAAATTAGTCATCCCTCGCACATCGGCATTATCAAACTGTGCGCAAAGTTTTACAGCCATTTTCCCGAAGCAATAAGCTTCTTCATAGTCTCTCAAAATGATATTTGCAACTAAGCCATAGCCAACATAACCAAAGGGAGACATCTCGCTGTTACCATATTGCAAAGACAAAGTGGTCATTTTGGTAAGTGCAAGCAATGCTAAAGTTGGTTGAGCATCAAGCCATGCTGAGTAGAAGAGAATTTGTAAAATTCGTAGCATTTCCTCAATGGTGGAATCTTCCATCTTAGAAAAGTCAAGAATCGATTCAACACTCTGCTGCTCTAAAAATTTTTTAACTGTGGCAATTTCTTCATTTAAGCAAGCTTGGATCGATTCTTGCCCCGTTGGTATTTCCCAGCCAAGTAATTGTAAACTTTGGCGTTGAATTTCTATGGCTTCCCTATTTCTTCCCTGAAGCTGATATTGAGTCATTTGCACTCGATAAATCGCAGCTTTGTCTAAGGCAGTTTGAGCGCGAGGGAGTGTTTCAGTATAAAGAGCTTCCGCTAAGTCAAAATCACCACATAAATATGCTGCTTCCGAACCATAAAGATGTAAATTGTAGATTAATTCATAGTCTTCGCGCCAAGCAGTTTCAGGTAATAGACTAATACCGATATTAAAGTAATTCCGAGCTCCTTGATAAGCTGCTGAAAGTTTAGCTTTTTTACCCGCTTGCAAGTTTAAGCTAGCCAATTGAAATTTATCTTCACTCGTTTTTATGATATTTTTTCCCAAATTTAATTGGTTTACTAGGTCAAAAATCCGTGAAGATTTTTCTTCATCGGATAGCTTTTGCAATAATAATTGACCAATTTTCAAATGTGTAGATTGCTTTTGAGTCTCCGGAATCAAAGAATAAGCAGCTTGCTGAACTCGATCGTGCAAAAATTTATAGTTGATCACTTGTGAATCTTCTAATTCTCGATTTTCCGTTTTTGATTCAAGATCGAACTTATAAACTTCATTTTGCAGTAAAATTAATCCCAATTGTAAAGCTTTCCACAAATCGGCAGCAGTTTGAAATTCCGATTTTTCATTAATTATTGCCAAAGTTACTAAATCAAATTGATTGCCAATACAAGCTGCTAATTTCAATGCATTCTGGGTTGAGGATGGTAACTTTTGCAACTGCAAAGCCATAAATTCAACTACATCATCAGTAAGAGTGAATGTTCTTAACTTACTAATATCGCATCCCCAGTAACTGTTATCAAAATCAAATTTAATTAATCCATCTTCATGAAGTGACTTCAAAAATTGTGTGGTGAAAAATGGATTACCTTGAGTTTTTTGATATACCAGTTGCGTTAATGATTGTGATATCGAAAAGGAACAATTAAGAGTATCTAAAATCAGTTTATTCAAGCTTTCTTCATTTAATTCTGTTAAAGTAATTTTATGAAATTCTGCCTCGCTTTTCTGAATTTCTTCTAAAGTTAATATCAAAGGATGAGCCGGAAAAACTTCATTATCCCGATAAGCACCAATTAATAATAAGTGATTAGTTTCTGATTCGCTAATTAACAACTGAATTAATTGCAAAGAAGCTAAATCAGCCCATTGTAAATCATCTAAAAATATTACTAAAGGATGTTCTTTTTGAGTAAAAACTTGAATAAACTTTTGAAATAATGAATTAAATCTATTTTGACCAGCAATACCTGATAATTCTGGTACTGGCGTTTGCTGACCAATAATTCTTTCTAATTCAGGAATAACTTCAATTATTACCTGTGCATTATACCCTAAAGTTTGTAAAATTTTCCGTTTATGGCTTGACAATTGAGCATCAGTTTCTCTCAACAATTTTCCAATCAAATCCTGAAATGCTTGGACAAAAGCCGAGAAAGGAATATTACGATTAAATTGGTCAAATTTACCTTTAATAAAATAACCACGCTGCTTATTAACTATTGGCTTCTGAACTTCATGAACTACTGTAGTTTTCCCAATACCAGAAAAACCTGCAACGAGCATTAATTCGCTATTTCCTTGAGAAACTCGCTCAAATGCTGCTAATAACTCTTTAACTTCATTTTCTCTACCATAAAGTTTTTCAGGAATAATAAATTTGTCACAAATATCTCTTTGAGCAATTTGAAAATTTTCTAATTTCCCAGTTTTTTTAAGTTGTTTTAAACAAGTTTCTAAATCGTACTTTAATCCCAAAGCACTTTGATATCTATCTTCAGCATTCTTCGCCATTAACTTCATGACGATATCTGATAAAACTTGAGGAATTTCTTCCAATTCCCTCTCCTTACCAAGGAGAGGGTTAGGGTGAGGTTTTTTCATCGCTGGAGGTTGCTTAGCAATATGACAATACACCAAATCCATGGCATCGTCAGATTTAAAAGGCAATTCCCCAGTTAATAATTCATAAAAAGTAACACCCAAAGCATAAAAATCACTGCGGTAATCTACTCCCCGATTCATTCTTCCAGTTTGCTCAGGTGATATATAAGCAAGTGTCCCTTCTAAACTATTGAGATTTTTGATTTCTTGATTTTCTTTAGGTAGTAAAGAAGCAATACTAAAATCAATTAATTTAATTTCACAAGTTTGGGGATTAATTAAAATATTCGCAGGTTTAATATCTTTGTGAATAACGCAATTTTGATGTAAATTATGGAGAATATCGGTAATTTGCACCATAATTGAGAATACATCTTCAACAGAAGCGATATGTCCCGTCTTCATATATTCTTGCAAGGAAATCCCGCCAATATCTTCCATTACCAAAGCATAACTATTACTGTAAGCTTCAATACTGTAGGGATGAACTATTCCGGGAATTTCTAAGTTTTTAGCTATGGTGTACTGATTGCGAAATTGTAATAATTCATTGAAGCTAGGATAAGGGTTTTTCAGTAGTTTGATCACTACAGGTTTTTCATCCTTTTCTCGAACACCACGGTACACCAAAGTTCTCGAACCATTGTAGAGTTGTTCTTTGATACAATATCCAAAAATAATAACCTCAGTTCCAACCATATTGCCTTTATCCCGAATACTTCTGAAATTAGTATTCCCAAACCCCGCGATAAAAAATCACAATCTTCTCACCAAGCCTTAATCTTATCATTGACAAAATTTGGTTCTTATGAGTTAAGAGAACAGGAGGTAAAAGGTAATAATCCCCCCATCCCCCAAAAAAAATTCCCCACCTCCTTAAAGGAAGCAGGGTTAATTTATTTACTTCTTCAACAGATATAAACTCGAAGTGAAACAACTTACAAGTTTGTAGATATATCTCCTTGTGAGGGCATTCCAGGTCTATCGAACTCCCCATATCCGATAGTGTCAGCCTCTTTGGCTAAACCGCTATAAGCTTCCATACCGTGTTCGCCAATATCCAAACCTTCCAATTCTTCTTCACGGGTTACACGGATACCTAATGTAACTTTCAATGCTGTCCAGAAGATAGTGCTAAGTAATACAGTCATACCGCCGACAGCCAAAGCACCCGCAAATTGAATGAATAAGGGATTAATTCCACCACCGAAGAATAAACCAGCATCTGGCCCTTCAGCATAGATACCGTCAGGGCTTCCTCCAACCGCAAACAAACCGACTGCCAAAGTACCCCAGAAACCGCAAACTAAGTGAACGGAAACCGCTCCAACTGGATCGTCGATTCTGATTTGATCGAAGAAAGTAACCGAAAATACTACCAATGCTCCAGCAACTGCACCGATAAGTACCGCACTAGGCAAGTTTACCCAAGCACAAGGTGCGGTGATACCTACCAAACCAGCTAAAACACCGTTGATAATCATTGATAAGTCTGGCTTACCCAAGTAACCCCAAGCTACGAAGCAAGCAACTACTCCACCAGCAGCAGCAGCTAAGTTAGTGGTTAAAGCAATGTGAGCGATCGCATTTGCATCAGCAGCCATTGTAGAGCCGGGGTTGAAACCAAACCAGCCCAACCATAAAATCAAGCAACCCAAGGTAGCAATGCTCAAATTATGAGGAGGTATTGCATTAGTTCTACCATCGCTATACTTACCAATCCGTGGCCCAAGTATGGCTGCACCCATCAAAGCTGCCCAACCACCAACGGAGTGTACAACTGTCGAACCAGCAAAATCCCAGAAACCTGCATTTGCTAACCAGCCACCACCCCAAATCCAGTGCCCGGTAATTGGGTAAGCAATACCAACTAGCAAAAGGCTGAAAATTAAGAAGTCAATAAACTTAATTCTCTCTGCTACAGCCCCAGATACAATAGTCGCAGCGGTTCCAGCGAATGCTAATTGAAACAAGAATTTCGCAGACAAGGGAACGCCAGCCCAGTTGAGAGAACCGAAAACCCCTTGATAAGCATCTCCTGTGGCAGGGCTGTTATCTGCACCGTTTAATAAGAAACCATTTAAACCAAAAAACGGTGTTCCATCGCCAAACATGATCCCAAAGCCAATTACCCAAAATGCCAGGGTAGCCAAAGCAAAAACAATCAAGTTCTTAGAAAGAATGTTGACAGCGTTTTTCTGGCGACACATTCCGGTTTCTAACATTCCGAAACCAGCATTCATGAAAATAACCAAAAACGCTGCAACTGCAACCCAAAGTGTATCTAATGCAACCTTGAGTTCCGCTGTGCTAGGTCCCTCTGCTGTAGGAGCTTGAGCAACTGCGGCGTAACTCCAAGCCAATACAATAAAACATGCAATGGGCAGACAAGCACGCAAGCTAGGGTTTAAACCTTTAATTCCTTGCCCTACTTGTTTAAGTAGTCCGCTAGTAGACTGTTTTGAACTACCCCGCTTAGAGTTTCGATTAATTCTTTTTCGCGTCAGTTTTTGCATCTTCACTCCTTTACCTTTACTTCCTTTACCCGAAAAGCACCGTTTCACCGGTTAACCCCGTCATGGGTACCCGTCAGTCGCCGATATTGACGATTTTTAAGCTTTTTAAGTAGGTTTATATCTCAAAATATAATTTTTCCAAACAATAAAACTTACTGTTCAGATATTAATTTTTGATTCTTATACCTATAAAAGTTGTTACTCAAAAAGCTTATTAAGAAACTAGCAAATCAAACAATCTAGTTACTAGTCAACAAAGCAATGATACATATGTCGATGCAACTAGTTTTTCTTAAAAGTTTATTATTATGTATTTCCGCAAACCCCTCAAGTTACACGATCAATTATTTAATATTTAGTTTTTTCTCAAATCCTTTCCATTCCAGAATTTGCTGCATTAAAAAAAATACAACGGTTAGGAATTAATCTTTACAGTACTATTCTTATATATTCTGTAACTTTCGCTACTTTTTATTCAGCTTTTAATTATTTGTCATTGGATTTAAAACTAATGATCGCTGCGAACGCGAGCTTTATGTCAATGTTTCATAACTTTTTTGATAGATAAAATTATTCTCACTATAAATTTTTTATACAAAAAAATACCTTTTTACTTACGTATAATATGATTAATTTTTTATAACTAATATAAACAAGTGTGATGAGATAAATTTTGCGATCAGAGGATTTATAGAGTCTAATATTCCATCGGAATTAAAAATACCAATACTAGTGAATCAATCTAAGTAAATTTTTCTTTCATTATATTATTTGTAATTTTTTGTTACGGTTTGACATCCGATCTAAATAATTTTGTTAATTTAATTTTTCAAAATTTTCTTGCTTAACTAAAACATATGGGTTTAATTCCCCACCGTCACAGGGTTCCCATAAGAATTTTTTTAGAAGAAAAAAATTCTTATGGGTGCCCGTCACACGGTGGACGAATTGAGTTGGGGTCGCTCATCCCCATCTCAATTCCAGCCAACTTCGGCTCTTCC
>JBCCSG010000263.1:0-10434 GCA_039200565.1 Cyanobacteria bacterium P01_D01_bin.50
ACCTTTATTGTGCAATAGTTTCAGCAAATTTAGTTAATTTTATTTATAAATAGCTTATTTATTTCTCCACTGCCGACTGCCGACTGCCTACTGCCTAAAAATGACTATTTATTTAGCATACCAAGTGCTGAAGAACCAAAAGTTATTAATACAGCACTTTACAGGAGCTACAGTACTATATTTTAAAACTGCCGTAATAATAAAACTTATCCTGCCACGCACTAAGCTTTGTATTGTAATTTTTTAAATCCAGGTTTAGAAGAATGCTATCTTCCTACAAGGAATTGCAAACAGTTTTTAAGTATAAAAACTGAAGTTTTTCAATATTGAAATAATATAATAGACAATATAATTTGTCCTAAAGGATACATACAGGACAAATATTAAGTTTTTAATCCACAGTGTAAAAAGTATGACAGTTTCACAATCTAATAAAGCATTCGCCGTTAATCTTCCTTTGCAATATATTCAAACAATACGACTTACTCATGCTTTGATAGAATCTGACTATATCGTACATATTCCGGAAGAAGATAAAGATAAATTTTCTCTTTTGAAAGAAATGTTTAACCTGCGATATAAAATTGGTGTTGAAGGAGTGCCAAAATTAAATTCTCTTCAATTTAATCATAGCAACCCCAGTTCGCAAATAGGTTCTCTCCAACGAACTCTTATTTTCCCTAAAGGAATCTTTGATTACTGTCGTCAACTTTGGCTTAATGAGCGTAATATTAAAATTTGTTTTGCTGGATTAGTTACCGAAAAAAGAAAAAATACTTTAGAAAAATGGTATGAAAAAAGCTTCCCAAATTCTCGTTTAAATCTAAGTATGAAAGAACCTTTAATGGTTCGTTTAGTAAATAAGTTATTAAAAAAAATAAATTTACCTACTTTACCAAAAACTTCTAAAAAAAATATAAATGGAATCGTATTTTGGTCATCTAATCGGGGACGAGTATTTCCCGCGAAAGCTTGGGATGATGAATATTTTAGATTGCTAGCTAATTCGCAATTTGTACTTTGTCCAAGTGGTGATTATGTTTGGACTTATCGATTTTTTGAATCTATCATGTGTGGTGCCATTCCGATTATTGAACAATATTGTCCGGCTTATGAAGGGTTTCGTTATTTTACTATGAATGATTCGATTTCAAGTCTTAAATGGTCTGAAGAAGACGTTAATTATAATTATCAGTTATGTTTTGAGCGTCTAACTATACAGGGAGAAGAATTGAATAAAGAAATTCGTAACAATCTGATCTAATTTTTGATAGTTAAATTACATCAGATAATGTTTAAAAAGTATCGTCTATAACTCAGTTATTACTTTTAATTTCATCTACCCCCCTGATTTATAAGGGGGGATATTAACTAAACAATTTTTATACCAATTCTGTATGAGGCTGCGACTACTCGAATCAGCCGGCGAAGGCTGGAGCTACAATTGCAGAGCCAATCTTCACTTAATTGAGCGCATATTTATAAAGAAATGGTATTAGTTGTTAAAAATTAATTTGCTTTAACAGCTTGTTTTTCTGCCGCATCTATTTTTTTCTTATATTGTCCGATTTTTCGTTCGGCAACTATATAATTAGGACTTTCTGGCGGCACCGTTTGCATTAATGTCAAAGCTGCTTTCCATTTACCTACAACTGTGTTCCAATCTTCTTTAGAGGTTGCTAATTCTTGCATTTGTGCGGCACTATTAGCAAGAGTCAATGCTTCAGTAAATGAGCTACCTTGAGATGATAATTTAGAAATCTCATTGTTAACTAATTTGGTTTCGGTGGTAATTCTTTTTTGAATTTGTTCTGCAAAATTCCCTGATGATATACTTTGTTGAACGTCTGGTAAGGTGAAAAACATGTACAACCATGCACCCACCAAGCTCAGAACAAAAATATTCAGAAATTTCTTTGATGATTTTACTGCTTTAACTGCAATATTAGAGTCATCTGAATTGTTTTTTTCAGAATTGTTTTTAGTTGTATCACTAGTTGTTGCTACTGTTGCTGCTACTGTTGTAGCCGGAATTTCTACTTCTTCAATCTCTGGTTGTTTCGATTTATTCTCCGTTGTATCTATTTCATCTATACTATCATTGAAAACAAGACGTGCTTTAAATAAATATGCAACTTGATAAAATATAGCAGCGCATAAAACCCAGATACCAGCAAATGCTATTCTGATGTTACTAGGATTATCCGCGTAGGTTTCAATGATTTTTGTGTAATTAAGCTGAAATAATGGTAAAAAAGGCGTACAAATTAAAGTTGCTATTAATGTAGATAAAACAATTACCAGCCAACTATACAAACTCTCCCACCAGCTAATTAATCCCGGGAAAAATCCTGAATTAGCGTTTATTTTCTCTCCTGGAATCGGAGAAACAAAACGACTGATAAATAAGTGATGAACAAGTGCGATCGCCGGTATCGGCAAGATGAATAATAAGATCGCAATTACTGTCAATTGTTCAGGAGTGTTTGACCATTTCGGTAAATTGTAAAATGAAGATGCATAGCGTCTGAAAATACCTAAAAATGCACTCATCAACACAGAAAGCATTAAAGCACTTAACCAAGCATTCGGATAGGGAATCCACACGGGCAATTGCATTCGTTTCATAGCGGGTAATCTCTAAATTAATTTATGTAACTAGGACCTTGCTTTAGATAATGGTTTTAATAAAGAAACTCTATTAATTTAGGCAAGCTACTTGATGTATCCATCTCAAATTTATTAGACCTGCTCCTTATTAAAAAACCATATTGTCAGGTTTCCTCCCATCTTGGATTACTTATCAACAGACTAAAAAGCTTATATTTGCATAAAATAATACAGCTTCTCAAGCTGCAATCAATATATATTTTAAAAAAGTTTATCAAGCAAGTACCTTGATGTAAGGTAAAGTGATGTTGAAATATCCCCCCGTTAATGGGTGAATAATTTCATCAAAAATCTTACTTCTTTTCGGGAATGTCATAATTGAAAAAATAGAGTTTGACTGCAATGCCTGGTTTGCTTAGATATACTAAAGAACCACATAAGGAAACTTATAGTGAAATAATCGATGTTCGTTCAAGTAGCGAATTTGCAGAAGATCGTATCCCGGGTGCGATTAATTTGCCAGTTCTAAATGATGCTGAACGTGCTGAAGTCGGAACCATATACAAGCAATTTTCCCCTTTTCAAGCTCGGAAAATAGGGGCATCAATAGTATCAAAAAATATATCTATCCACTTAAACGAACACTTCCTTAACAAAGATAAAAATTATCAACCTTTAATTTACTGTTGGCGTGGCGGTCAACGTTCGGCTAGTTTGGCTATGGTATTATCTCAAATAGGTTGGCGAGTAACTTTACTTGAAGGTGGTTACAAAACTTATCGCCATTATGTACGTCAACAATTAGATGATTTTCCGCGAAAATTAACTTACAAAGTATTATGTGGTTTAACTGGTAGTGGAAAAACACATATTTTAAGAAAGATGCTTCAACGAGGTTTTCAAGTATTAGATTTGGAAGCTTTAGCAAATCATCGTGGTTCTTTATTAGGTGAAGAATGGCAGGGTAAACCTTCTCCCCAACCCTCACAAAAGTACTTTGAAACCCTATTGTTGCAAGCACTGCAAAACTTAAATCCACGTCAGACTGTGTGGGTAGAATCCGAAAGTAATAAAATTGGACAAGTTTATTTGCCTCAATCTTTATCAGAGAAAATGAAGCAATCTAGCTGTGTAGAAATAAAACTACCGCTAAATATTAGAGTTAAATTTTTGTTGGATGAATATCCACATTTGGTAGATAATCCCGAAATTCTCAAAGTAAAATTAGAACAATTAAAATCTAGTTGTGGATGGAAGAAAATAAGTCAATGGTATCGAATCATAGACGATCGCGATTGGGAATCCTTCGTAAAAGATATTTTGAGTTCTCATTACGATCCAACTTATAATAAATCTATGCAGCAGAATTTCAATAAAATAGAACAAGTCGTTTCTTTAAAGGATTTATCCGATAGCAGTATTAATAATTGGTTAGATTCTTTAGTACCCAATTTTGTTAGTTGTTAGTTGATAGGTCATAGTTGTTAATTGTTAATTGATAATTGTTATATTCATAACCCCCCAATAAATCGGGGGATTATTGAATTAGCTTAGCCTTATATCATTGGCTCTGGTAATTCAGATGGTGATTTTTCAGTATTGGCACTAAATATAAGATTCACATATTCCGTACTTGATAAGACAAATAAAACTAGAAGAATTGTAATGAAAACTGCGATCGCTCTTCCCATATTGGAGGATTATCGCAACCAACTTGTTGTAGTGCCCTTTTCCATAAATTTTCCCTTCACCAGGATTTGGGATTTGCCCAAAATAATAGGGTATTTACAATGATAAATATGTATAAAAAAAATAATAATACGTGTTCTTCCTCAACATATTCCCAGTTACCTATTTGCATATCTCTTGAATAATTTTATTAATTCAAACCGATTCCTATAATTACTCTAAATAACCCAAAATATAGGTTAAATTATAAAAACTACAGTTAAAATACAAATCAACTACATTTTTAAAAATGCAGATAAATCAACGTCATAATTGGAATTTAAGCACATCAGAAGCAAAAGCCATTCAAGAAGAATTACAAAAAGAAGTTATTACAGAAGATGAATTTAAACAACCAATAAAATACGTTGCTGGTGTCGATATGGGTTTTGAAGCTGATGGAACAATTAGTCGTGCAGCAGTAGCAGTATTGAGTTTTCCAGATTTACAGTTACAAGAACAAAGTATAGCTAAACGTGCTACATCATTTCCCTACATTCCCGGTTTTCTATCATTTCGTGAAATTCCAGCGGTATTAGATGCCCTAGAAAAAATAAATACGATACCCGATATTATCCTATGTGATGGTCAAGGATTTGCTCATCCTCGTAGATTTGGAATTGCTTGTCATTTGGGTATAATTATTGACATGCCTACTATTGGTGTGGCTAAATCTTGGCTAATAGGTAAATATGAAGAAGTTCCTCAAAGCAAAGGAAGTTGGCAGCCTTTAATACATAAAAACGAAACGATAGGAGCAGTTTTACGTACTCGTGACAATGTCAAACCATTATACGTTTCTAGCGGCCATCGTATCAGTTTACCAACAGCAATTGACTATGTATTGCATTGCACCCCGAAATATCGCTTACCCGAAACTACCCGTATTGCCGATCGATTAGCTTCTGCAAAATGAAGGGGAGATGGGGGAGAGGGGGGAGAGGGGGAAAAATAAAATTCTTAAATTTCCACTCCTAACTCCTAACCCCTAACTCCTAACTCCTAACTCCTAACTCCTCACTCTTATTTTTTCGCCATATTTTATTGCTTATACTTGCTCGTGTTAAGAATCGCACAGACAATGGTTGAAGTCGCTTAGTAAGAAGCTACATTGCCCTGCGAACATAATGAATTCACTAACTTTACAATGGCACGATGCAGCCCAAGAACAAACTCAGATAATTTACGAACAGCAGCCTAGTAAAAATCCCGGTACTTTCCGCATTGGGCGCGATCCAAATTGGTGTGATATTGTCTTGAGTCATCCTACTGTATCGGGTTTACACGTCGAAATATTTTTTAATTCTCAACAAAGACAGTTTGGTATTCGGAATTTAAGAGAAAAAAATCCTCCTTTAGTCGATGGAAAGCAATTAATCCAAGGAGATACGCCTTTGAAAGAAGGTAGCGTCATCTGTTTGGGACAAATGCAATTGAAGGTCATTAATATTAATATTGCGCAAATTAATAGTTTTCCAGCAACTATTTTGGAACCACCTCAACCAGTAACGCCTGCCCAATCGCCAAAATCACCTTTATCTACTGCACCCTTACCAAAGAGTTCTTACGGGTTGCAGTGTCCTAATTGTCACAAAATCTGTTCTATGGAACATATACAAGTTGGTTGCCCTTGGTGCGGTACTTCTTTAGCTGCTGCTCTAAGTGTTTTGAGTGAGCCAGATAATATCAGCGAACAGTGAATAGTCAATAAATCACTACTAACAATTAACAACCAACACTTAACCACTAATTAAAATATATGAATAATAATTTGCAAATTAATTTAAGTTGGGAAGATCCAGCTACCGGAGAATTACGAGAACCAAATTTGAAGATACCTATTGCTTTTGGTAGAGAATTTTCCCAAATGCCTGCTTCACTGAATGGAAAACCTGTTTCCCGAATGGTGCTTGATAATAGTGAAGTTTCCCGATATCACGCGCTTATTAATTGGGAAGAAAATCAATTAGTTGTAATTGACCAAAATAGTGTTAACGGTATTTATATTAATGGCGATCGCGTAGCGTCTCCTAATGTTAATCGCCAAACCCGTAGTGTTATTAATAATGGCGATATTTTAAAAATTGGTCCCTATGAAATTACTCTTTCTTATACTTTAAATACACCTCCACCTCCATCGATTCCTGCACCGGTATCTTCTCCTACACCAACTAATTCCGCTATCCAATTTAATCCCAACACTAATTTACCCGATCCTACTTTACCCCCACAGCCAGCAGCAACGCCCCTCGGTTCGAGTTTTCCACCGCCAATTTTTCAAGAGGAAAAAGTTTCCGTACAAGCACTTCATGCTACAGGGTTACGCGTAGATGAAACTGATTATTTAGCTTTGGGAGCCGGTTTAGGAAGTTTTATTTGGGTAGATTTATTGAGAATATCTGGTGTAAATAGGGAAAAAATTATTGCTTTGGGTTTGGATAAACAACCATTCGCTCGTTATAAGCAGCTATGTCTGAACTCGCAAATACCTTTACATGAAAGATTGCGTTCTAATTCTGACTCTTGCCCTGATAATATATGGGGTTGGCCTAGTTATGCTTTACGAGAAGCCTGGCGCGATTTTGCTAAGGGGAGATTAAATGATTCGTTTGAGTTTTTATGGAAAGTTTTTGCTGAACCCGATTATGCACAAACTTATACTCCCCGTGCAGCAAATGTTTTTGATTCCATAGATAGGGAAGTAAAACGCATCGGTTGGGAGCAAATATATCGTTATGGAAGAATACGAGGGATTCGTAAAACTGATGACGGTAGATATTGTGTAGCTTACTCTCGCGGAAGAGGAGAGCATGCTTTTTATGTGACTCGTTTTTTACATTTAGCAACTGGTTATCCCGCAATTCAGTTTCTTCCAGATTTACAGGCTTATCGGGAAAAATATCGCGATTTTAAGTCTGTAGTTAATGCTTATGAAGACCATAACCACGTTTACGAACACTTAGAACGTCAAGGTGGTAAAATATTGATTCGGGGACGCGGTATTGTCGCTTCTCGCATCATTCAACGGATTTATGAAGCACGTAAGAAGAATCCCAATATTACTGTTTTGCACTTAATGCGATCGCCAAAACCAAAGGGTAATAAATTTGGCAAAACCCAGAGGATGGTGAAGCATCATTTTGAATTTCAGCCCTTTAATTGGCCTAAAGCTTGTTGGGGTGGTGATTTACGGGTAATGTTAGAAAAAGCCAGTCCCCAGCAGCGCAAAAGTTTATTAGCAGACTGGGGAGGTACTACCACTGCAGCACGTGAGGATTGGCAGCAGATTATCGAATCAGGTTTGCAAGATGGTTGGTATAAAATTGAGTTCGGTGAAGTGCAAAGCGTCCAACCCAATGCTCAACATGGAACTCTTACTCGCATCAAAGAAAAAAGTTCTAACGGGCAAATTGTCATCAACGCAGACTTTATTGTTGATGCTACCGGATTGGATGCTAATATCCAGGTAAATCCCTTATTAAAAGACTTAGTTGAACGCTATAACTTGCCATTGAATCATTTATCAAGATTAGTTGTAGCCAACGACTTTGAACTAGTAGAAATGCGTAACGGTAAAGGTAAAATTTATGCTGCGGGCGCAATTACCTTGGGTGGCCCTTATGCAGCAGTAGATAGCTTTCTCGGTTTGCAATATTCTGCCTTACGTACTGTAGATGGATTGGCGATCGCCCGCGCACCCGGAGTAAATCGATTAAATCCCTTTTCTTCTTTCGGACAATGGTTGAAATGGGCATCTAATCAGTCGCCCTAATTCAGTTTTTACTATAGAAACAAGTGGAAATTATTTGCTATTAACAAAATGTAGTTTGCTCTACTTGAACTTAATGTAGTTTGAGGAAATAATAATCAACGGAATCACTTGACATCCCACTTACGACGTTTCTGGAGGCTCGATTGACCCATTGAGCCTTTTTTCTTATATTAGTTTAATATAATTGGCAAAAAAACATGCTTTCTCAATTTTTTTGTCACTAACTTAATTATTTTTTTTGATTTGGGTTAACTTTTGTATGTATTTATCCTAGATCAAACAAGATCAAAAAATTACCGTTACCTTAAATCACCTTTGTTATTGATCCCAGGTAGTCAGGTCAGAGATATAGAAAATTATATACACCGTTTTTAAACAAAAAAGTTACTATTTTTACAATTCTTCCTAGAAATTACGATTTATATTTGAATAAACAACTAAAGTATGCTGAAATAGTGTAGAAATGTATAGATTTTTTTCAAGATATAAAATATAGTCTTTTCAAATGCAAACATTTGTAGCTCCTTCAATGCAGCTATCTATAGTATCTTCTAGCAATCAACCTTTAAAGATTGTCGCGTTAGGGGATAGTTTAGTTTACGGATTTGGAGATCCAGACGGAGGAGGCTGGGTTGAAAGATTGCGACGAACTTGGATGTTACCCGAAAGCACAGGACATGTTCTTTATAATTTAGGTGTACGTGGCGATCGCATTGGACAAGTAGCGAAAAGACTAGAAGCAGAATTCCGTCATCGGGGAGAGTTACGAAATCGCGTCCCTGACATAATTATATTATCCGTAGGAGTAAACGATTCTGCTCGAGTCGGTCGTCTGAATGGTAAGAATTATACAGACTTTTCCGTATTTGAAGCACAGCTTGCTTCTTTACTACAACAAGCCCAAAAACTTTGTCCCGTGCTATTTGTAGGTATGGTACCAGTGAATGAAGCAAAAATGCCTTTTCTCAACTGCTTGTACTACAATCGTGAGGATCAATACCGCTACAAAGAAGCAACCTTACTTGCTTGTCGAGAACAAGGAATACCGTATTTAGATATATTTGACAAATGGATGCAACACCCTGAAGCCTGGAGAGTTAACCGCTTGAGTAGCGATGGTCTTCATCCCAATACTAATGGCTATAAAACCTTATTAGAAGATGTAATAAATTGGGAAGTAATTGCCCGATTTAATTCTAGCGACCACTACCGCATAACTTCATAGAAACTTTACAAATCTTTTCTTAGGTATTACCGATTGTGAAAAACGCCATAAACCTATTGAATTTTTCAAGATGAATGGCGTTTTTTCATTTCCGATTAACAATTTTATCTTTTTATTGTGCATTTAATATTTATATAGGACTTACGGCAATCGCTAGTTGGTGCGTGACACTAAGTAAGTCGGCACAAATAAACCAAGCTATATTACAACTTGGGTAAATTATCCTCAAACCCTTATTCAAGCTTGCCTGTTGCCTGTTGCCTGTTGCCTTATCCCAATTACTATTTTCAATGCCAACCTACTTGCAAACCTTATTACTACCTTCAAAATTGCTTAAAGTGTCGCATACCCTACAAGGAAAATATGCGGCGTTACGACCATTCCTATTATATTGGGAAACAATAAACAACCTAACTATTCACTATTCACTATTCACTATTCACTATTCACTATTCACTAATCACTAATCACTAATCACTATTCACTCCTAAATCCTAATTAACATGACTCCAACATTATTTGGTCGCTGGCAAACTCGTTTATTATTAATTTTTACAGTAGGTTTACTAGTTAGTCTACCATTTGCAATTGGTTTGATTGGTTCACCCCCAAGTGATGTATATTTCTGGATACTTTCTTATGTTGCTATTTTTGGTTTAGGTTGGGATATATTATACGATCTAATACAAAAATATCGTTGGGATAGAGATTGGCCAGCTATTTACCAATTATTTGCCGGTATTTGGGAATTGATTTTTATAGTTTGTGGAGTAAAATTTATCGGCTTTTTACCAATATCTATTCCCAAAGAGGAATTATCTTTATTTTGGCTTTTCTTCCACTATATTAGCGTTTGGCTTGCGGTTTTTGTTGCTTCTCAAAGCATAATGCGCATTCTTTTTGTCCGTTGGCGCTTTCGTGGTGGAGAATGGCTATAAAGACACATTATTATGCATCAAAAGTAGCTAATTTCATGCCTTGTCAAATACATAACTGTAGTACATCCGTGGCTGTAGGATACTTTGGATAGGAAATCTTGTGAAATAATAAGTGTAAACTATAACTAACCCCTCTTTGCTTAAGAGGGGACAGCAGTGAG
>JBCCSG010000264.1:0-10410 GCA_039200565.1 Cyanobacteria bacterium P01_D01_bin.50
CCAAGCAGGATACTTAGAACAATGTTCGCCAGCAAAAAATAATTTATGTTGCCTTCTAGCTGCTTCCAAATAATTAGAAGTATTGACAGCAAGACGATCCCAATGTACCACGCAACCGCCAGCACTCCATTCGTAATTACCCCAAGCAATAGAGGCTGCTTCTAAAACCATATTTTCAGACTGCAATTCGGGATGAATTTTTCCAACAACATCTCTAACATAGTTATGACGCTGTGATTTGGAGATCATTCCCATACGGTTAGCATCATCACCAATTGTATAACTAGCTAACATCACGCTGCCGCTATCAGGATTAAATTTAACAGAGGGATAGTATGTTTGACGAACTCCTTCACCGCTAAAAGAAGCACCACCGCGAATACCTTGTTTGTGCCAAAAAGCTTCTTTGGTGTGGAAAGCAACTTTTGTCGCCGGACAATAATAAGTATTATGTATAGAATTAAGTTTTCTTTCATCCAATCCTTCTAATTCCATTTTTCGCATTACCGAGAAAGGAATTGTACATAATACATAATCGCAACGACGGGTGTTTTTTTCGCCATTTTCGACATAATCTATTTCTATCAATTCCGAATCAACTCTAATTCCTACAACTTTCTGATTGCACTTAATAGGAGACTTAATTGATTTTATTAAACGGTCGATAATTTGCTCCATTCCGCCTTGAATTTGCAATAAATCGCGACTAGTTTCAACTGCAATATCTTCCAAGAACATATCTAATGCTTTGCTGCAACGAGCGCGAAAACCAGGATTCTCTTTAATGAAAGATTGTAAATCAATAGATTCCTTATCTTCACTGAAATAAGGTTCTAAATCCAATCTTTCTAATTCATCCATCAAGTGGGATTTAAGGTCATTATCTAAACTTTCGCGCAAGTCACCGGGGGAAATAGTATC
The DNA here is from genome assembly GCA_039200565.1 of Cyanobacteria bacterium P01_D01_bin.50. Lineage (GTDB taxonomy): Bacteria > Cyanobacteriota > Cyanobacteriia > Cyanobacteriales > Nostocaceae > Rivularia. The sequence continues at coordinate 922 of JBCCSG010000264.1, forward strand.
AACAATAGTTTTTAACCAAGCTGCAAATAAACGAGTGTTTTCGCTGTAACGAGTATCTGTAAAAATTCCTAGGTCGCCTTGTTGAAAAATCTGGGGAGCATCTTTTATTTTAAAGATTTTACCTCCTAAATTAATGAAGGCGTTTTGTTCTTCAAATACTGTAATAAACTTGCAAAGTTTATCGCTCAATCCCATTTCATTAACGTAGTGCAATGTATGATGGTGGCTGCTGGGAATACGCATTGCTCCCAACTCCGCATAAGGTGCATTCTGCTCGCTACCAAAGCGATGCGTCCAAATTCTTCCACCTATACGAGGACTAGCTTCAATGATATCAACTTCGTGCCCTAAACGCTCTAATTCATAAGCTGCAACCAATCCTGCAATTCCTGCACCCAAAATGGTAATTTTTCTTCCAGGTTGCAAGTTGGTCATTTCGCACATTTCTAGTAAAGTTGAAGTAAGCATTTTTTTCTTGTTCGGCATGAATTTCCTTTGCGGCATTTCAGCCGCTTCTGATATCTTATACCGAACAAGTTTTTTATCTTATGCAGCGATAAAAATTTTTTCTTAGAAAATATGTAAACTCTTCCGAAACAGCTAAGATATTGGATAGTTAAGACAAATACTCAAGTACATCAAGGCTTTTGGGGCATAATTCTTTTCAACAACGCCGAAAATATTGCTTCAAACCTTGATGTAATTAAAAATATTAAACCGGTGTGCTTTACTCTTGTGAAACACTATTTGAAGCAATTCTTGCTTCTTCAACCCAGCCGTCAAACTTTTCTTGATGATTCTTAATCCACTCTTCGGCATGGCGACGGATATCTGCTAAGCTATTTTCACCTTCTCTAAGTAGTTCGTTTTGGGCATTGATATCATCAACGGGAATCTGAATCAATTCAAATAAGCGCTTGGCAGATGGGTTGTCCTGTAAAAATTTCTTGTTAGCCACAATTCGGATATCATCAATAGCAAATCCGAGATTTCTCCCAAGGGCTGAAGTATCTTTTTCCGTAAATTCTCCTATTTTTTTTGGTAAAGAAGTAAAAGGAACAGAGAGCCACCTAACATCTTTACCGGGTTTTAATACTGCACTCATCCAGTAAGGAGTCCAAGTATAATAGAGAACTGGTTTTCCTTGCTTGAAGCGAGTAATGGTGTCTACAATCAAAGCTGAGTAATTTCCTTGGTCTTGCTCAACTGTATTTTCTAACCCATAAGCTTTAAGATGATGATTAATGGTAATTTCACAAAACCATCCAGAGTTACATCCAGTTAAGTTAGCTTTACCATCCCCATCTGAATCAAAAATTTTGGCTATTTTTGGATCTTTGAGTTGTACAATGCTAGTAATATTGTACTTATCGGCGGTTTTTTTATCAATTTGATAACCTTGCAACAGGTTGGGAGTGATAACACCGACTTTTTCTAATTTTTCTTCACCACCACCTTTTTCAAAGAAAGATTTATGACCTTTTTCCCAATGGACACCCATGTAATCTAAGTCGCCTTGTCCTATAGCTAGGTGCATGGTGGTATATTCAATTTGTTTGGGTTCTGGAGTTTTATAACCAAGTTTTCTCAAACCGATGTTAACAATTTCGGTCTGAAATCGTTCTTCCAGTAAGGTGCTATGGGCTGATTTTACCCGTATACCCCTACCGGGTAAAGATTCTCCTGTGGATGTTGTAGAAACAATGGGAACTTGTTGTCCCAAAATAGAAGCAACCAGTAAAACAGATATAATACCTACCCCAAAGATACCGATAATTTTTTTGACTTTTGAGCCAAAAACAAAAAAGCCTATAAAACCTCGATCTGTCCAGGATACTTGATTACTGCTACCAAACACATTAGTCATGCGATCAAGCATCACTGCTATTAGGACAATACTCAATCCTCCCACAGATGCGAGTCCGACATTTAATTGTCCCAAACCTTGTAACACCATACCTCCCAATCCCTTAACACCAATCATGGAGGTGACTACTGACATGGATAAAGCTAACAGGATGGCTTGGTTAACCCCAGCTAAAATAGTTGGCATGGCTAAGGGTATTTGTACCTCCCATAATGTTTGTCTGGGGGTGGAACCAAAGGCTGTGGCTGCTTCTACTACTTCTTCTGATACTTGACGAATTCCTAAATTAGTAAGGCGAATTAACGGGGGTACTGCGAAAATGAAAGTGGCTATTACTCCGGAAACTTCCCCAATACCAAACAACATTACCACCGGCACTAGATAGACAAATGAAGGTAAGGTTTGCATGGCATCCAGGAAAGGCCGCAGCCATTTCTCCACTCGCTCATTACTTGCGCTTAAAATACCAATTGTAATACCAACTACCATGCAGAATACTACAGCAGTTATCACCAGGGATAGGGAGACTACTGCTTGTTCCCAAGCGCCAAAAAAGCCAATCAAAATTAGAGCAATAACACTATAAGTCGCAATTTTACCTCCCGCAAGTTGCCAAGCAACTAAACCAAGCAATATTATGAAAAGTAACGGCGGAATAGCCAGGAATAACGATTGTATACTTTCCAGAGTGAAGCTAATGGGAAGGCGAATGCTTTGGAAAAAAGGACGATAATTATCAACTATGTAGTTAACCCCCGAACTAATCCAATCTTCTAGGGGTATAGTATAAAGTTTAAAGGGGTTGAGGATTGTGTCTAATCCTCCTTGACTAGTAGTTATCAGATGAGTAAGTAAGCTTGGTAACATGAATGCAATCTAGTTCTATGCTTTTTAAAAGTTATACTAGATTAACCGAAAGCTTGCATTATTGTATCTTAGCCTTGACAGCCATTATTTTTCTCCCTGCTCTGAGATATATAATCAAAGCAATAAAGTTTTTACACTCTTCAAGGAAACTTCAATAAAATCCTTACTTTATCGGCGATCGCGACTCAGTCACGCAAATGTGAGTTTCACTACCCAACTTCTGACAAGTTCAATTTTTTCTCTTTTCTAAACAATAACCAGCCGATTTTCGTATAGCTTTTGGTAATAAGGCAAGCAATACTGATAAGCTTGTCTTAAGTATTCATTGTCTTCAATACTTACATAATTTTTATTCTCTTTTGCTTGAAAACCTTGGCTCGACTGTAAATAATTATGCCATCCACCTTCCCATTGATTTATTTCTGGTTGAGGCTTGGCCTCCCATTCTAGAGCTTCTTCGATAAATGGTATCCCCAGAGCATTACAATAAGCTTTTACTGTTGCTTTGGGTTTTTGAACTAAGTCATCCGAATCAATTACTATTGGCACTCTTCCACTAATTTCCTTAGCTATTTCAAACAGCTTATAGTGTTCGGCATATCCAGTTTCTTCTAAGGTGAAATCAGACCAGTTGTTAAAAAGAGATGGAAGCATTTTTGCTGGATTTCTAATTAAAAAGGTACTCTCAAAATGAGACAAAAATTCTTGAGTAGCTACGGGTATAACCTGGTAGCTCATATCTTTAATAAAAATTGATTGCTTCTCATTTTCTTGCTTTAACTTTTCCAAGGTACGGTCGAAATTGTATTCGGAATTTGGCTTGATATCTGGGTAACGACAAGTGTTACAACGCTCTTCACTGTAGTAAAAAGATAAGCCAAAAGGTTCATCTATTACCAAAAAATCTCCTCGTTCCCGCATCATGCGCTCAAATGCAGTGGAAGTCGATCTTGGTACTGCCCACAAAGCTAATATTTTTTTCATATTTTTATTTTCCTGCTAAGTAAACTTAGCCAAGTATTCTTTTTTGGACTTACGCAACTGGCACATTTTTATTATGGGGTACTTGTACACTAACTAATTTTCAAGGTCATAATAGGGCTTGTGGTTCACGCACCAGCCACCGATTGTGACACTTACGTAAGTCTTGCCTTTGATAAAACAAAAACACACTATTATCTATGCAGTAGTACGCTGCGGCATACATCAAGTACCCTTTTCAAATGGCTTAAATCCCTATTTTATCAGATTTATTACTTTGAAACTTTTGATTTTTGACTTCCGCGCAGCGGTACTAACTGTATAGAAATATTTTGTTTTCTCTATTTAATCCCTCTAAGCATTTTAGGGAAAAAACATCTCATGCCTTTATTTTTTTGAAGCTAAAGATTCCGATTGTTCTTGTTTCATTTGTAAAGATGTTCCTGTAATCTCTTCTAAGAGTTTCACTACAGACATCTCTCCTTTATCCTCACCATATTTTGCCCGAGCTGAATGAAAAATACTTTTTGCTTGGTTTGCCATCATTAAAGGTATATTTAATTTCTGACCAAGTTCATCAATCAGCCGTAAATCTTTGACGCATAGTTTAAGAGTAAATGATGGATCGTAATGTCCCTCAAAGATAGATGGAATATCATGCTGAGCAACCCAACTATCACCAGCACTCACTTTAATCATTTCTGATAAACTATTAAGTTCAAGACCTGCTTTTTTCCCCAGAACAAGTGCTTCTCCAATCGCACAAGCATTGATAAACCACAGCATGTTAGTGATTAGTTTTGTGATAATTCCCATTCCTAAACTTCCAGCATAGAAAGTCTGTTCTGCCATGGGTTCAAAAATATGCTTTACTTCTTCAAATACCTGAAGTTCACCACCAACGAAAAAAATTAATTCTCCTCTTTCTGCTCCATCCACTGCATTGGTTACTGGTGCATCTAGCACCTTAACACCCTTAGAAATCGCTGCTTGGCTGACTCGTTGGAATGAGCTAGGAGAATTAGTCGTACAGTCAATCCAAGTGCTATTGGGCTTTAAACTGGTCAACACTCCTTGTTCACCCAGCATAACGCTTTCCACTGCTTGAGGATTTGGTAACATCGTAATCACCGTGTCTGTTTGACTAGCAACTATTGTTGGTGATTCTGCCCATTTTGCTCCTCTCTCAATCAGGTTTTCTGCTGATTTCATATATAAATCGTGGACAACCAAAGAAAAACCTGATTCAACTAAATTCCGAGCCATGGGATTCCCCATGTTACCAACACCGATAAAACCTATTTTATTCATCTTCTAGTACACATCTACAACAATGAAATTCAAACCTTTGCAAAAAATATTAATTTATCGACATGTATATCAATTTTTCTTAAATTCTATAAAATATTTTTCTTTAGTTTGTCCTGGTTGATATTCCAATCCATAATTTGCTAGCATTTTAATCACATCATCAAAATCATAAATGCGGTAATTAAGTGTTTGTGACATGACAATTTTATCTTTGTCTAATAAATAATAATCTTTAATAAATCCATTTGCCGTTGGTCTAATCTTTTGTGCATATGTCATACCATTAACTATTTCTTTATCATAATCATAATGAGGACCCTGTATTCCCAGTAGAAGCCTTCCTCCCGAATAAATATGATTAGATAGCTGTTCTATTCCTTTTTCATTATCAGCATTGTTGCAAATATGACTAATTAAATAAAATTCTTGATTATCTCTAACAAAATACCATGGTCCTCCATAGGAAAATGCCAAATCATATTTGTCTTCTAGAGACAATGTAACTACATTTTGATTCAACAAAAATATATTATCAAAATATTTCAGATTATCATGAGCAATATCAAGCATTGACTGCGTTAAATCTATTCCAGTGAGTTTATTAATTTTCCTTTGTTTTATTAATTTTTCTAAAATCAAACCTGTTCCACAGCCTACTTCTAGAATACTTCCTCCTTGATAAAACTCCAAAATATTTTCAGCTACTTTACTATAATCATAGTATCCAGAAGTCATTATTATATTATAATATTCTGCCATCTTTGAATAATCACCCATTTGTTTCCCTCTTAGAATGCAATATTTTTGTACGTTCCTGTCTCTACACAGCAAGGAAAAACTAGTAGCTATCAATATTTTTGCAGCTACCGATATTTTTCATAAACTGTGACCAAACTCTATATGTATTTAATTGGGGTACACTTTGACAAACAGATCTAATAGGTCTATTTGATTTAGCTATCTTACCAGAGAAGGTGTCCAAATCAAATCTTACCTATAAGAAAATCAATGGCAAATTTCTAATTTTCTGAATTACTAATCATAGCCAAAACATCATCAAATTCTACCAAACCCTGCAATTTACCTTCCTCATCGACTACAGTTAGGGGTAATCCTTTTTGGTAAACGTCAAAAGTCTCTTCTAGCCTGGTACCAACCAAAATTATAGGAAATTCAGTTTGCATAACCTGAGAAATATCAATATTTTCCTGTTGGATAGCTGATTCAAGATTTTGTTTATGTACCATTCCCAAAGGTTTACCTTGGGAATCAACAACACACAAATATTCAATAGCCTGACTTGAGCTTTTTTCTAATGCGTCATTGAGAGAATCATCACCTATAGTGACAGGAGTAATTTTACGAACAATAGAACCAATAGTTAGTACTTGAGCGCGGTTAACATCTTCAGTAAAGGCGCGGATATAATCATCAGCAGGTTGGGTAACAATTTCTTCAGGGGTACCAATTTGTACAATTGCACCATCTTTCATTACCGCAATGCGATCGCCAATTTTTAATGCTTCTTGAATATCGTGACTAATAAATACAATAGTTTTGTGTAGCTCTTTTTGCAATCGTAGCAATTCATCCTGCATTTCCCGACGAATCAAGGGATCGAGAGCGCTGAATGCTTCATCCATAAGTAAAATATCTGCATCTGTAGCTAGAGCACGGGCTAAACCTACTCTTTGCTGCATTCCACCACTCAGAGAAGAAGGTAAATAATCTGCCCATTGTGCTAAACCCACTCCTTCTAAAGTTTCCAGGGCTTTTTTACGGCGTTTAACTTTGTCTACACCCTTCACTTTCAAACCATATTCCACATTTTCAGCTACCGTTTTGTGAGGAAGCAAACCAAATTTCTGAAATACCATGGAAACTTTAGTCAGACGAATTTCTCGCATCCGCTTATCATCAACATGGGCTATATCTTCACCATCCACAAAAATATGTCCGCTAGTAGGATTAATCAAACGATTAATGCAGCGAGCTAAAGTAGATTTTCCAGAGCCAGATAATCCCATGATCACAAATAGTTCACCTTGATTAATGGTGAAGGATACATCGGCAATTCCTAAAACATTACCTGTTTGCTTTAGAATAGAATCCCTAGTTCCACCTTCTCGAAACAATTTGAGAGCAGCATGGGGCTTCTCTCCATAAATTTTAATCAGATGCTCAATGATAATTTTAGATTCTTGATTTTTCATTCTTATCAGGTGTATATGAATATATCCTCTGAACACAAAGGTATGGTAATTTAATAATGGAGTTTAGCTTATATTGTTAGTAAAATAAGTTACCTTTCTTTGAAAATCCCTGTTTATCAGCACCATAAAGTATCACATTTTATACAAAATGACAATAATATACTGATATAAATAAATAATAGTCAGCTATTCTCGCCGCTCTAAAATACGTTTTTCAAATTCTTTGGCTCTTTTTTTATTAGGAATTCCATCCACTAAAGTTTTTATCAGTTGCTTGGGAGTCAGATCTGGATTTTCCTCTAGAGTATCTCTAATAACTACACTTGCAAAAGGTCCAACAAAACTAGTTAATTCTCGCCGACAATGGTCTAAAAAATCTGGGTTACTAATTGCAGGAGAATTTGTTAAACTTTGGAAAGATTCAAGAGGTTTATTTGGAATATTTTCTGATTTAAATTCTTTCAGAAGCTGGATGTGATTTTTAAAATCTTCTGCTCGTTTTGCGTCAGGAATTTTTTGAGCTAAAACTTCGATCAAATCTTTTGATACTATATCGGGATTTTCTTCTAAAGTTTGTTGCATTACCATACTAGCTAAAGGTCCAACAAAACTAGTAAGTTGTTGCTGACAATAATTGATGAATTCTGGGTTTTGAGAAACTGGTGTTTGTTCAAGTTGTGCAAAATTATGCTCTTTCTGAGCATTCTGCTTCCGATTATTTTGTGTTTTTCTCGGTAATAGACTCGAAATAATACCACCTAGTGACATTTTTGGTTTCAAATTATCATTTTTTAACCCATCGTTGACGCTATCATTGATACTAGTATTATTCGGAATATTCTGAAGTTCTATAATTACTTCCTTCGCTGACTGATAACGTTCTGTTGGTAATTCTTCTAACATTTTGTTAAGAATGTCAGCGAAATAATCCCTCACCTTAACATGAGATTGCCACTGCCAGTTTAAAGATTCATCTATCAATAAATTTGGCATTTTTCCAGTTAACATAATTAACGCACAAACACCAAGTGCGTAGATATCACTTGAGGGATAACATTGTCCTAAACGTAGTTGTTCAGGTGGTGAGTAGCCAATTTTTCCTACTACCGAAGGTCTAGAAAAGTTGTTTTGTGAGAAGGAGTTAGTGAAAAATATTTGAGTAAATTTCTCTTTAACTACTCCAAAATCAATCAATATAGGTTTTGATTTATTGTAAGGAAGCATGACATTTTCTAAGGAAATATCCCGGTGAATTATATTACAACCGTGAATATATTCTAAAACTGGCAGCATATTTAAAAGCCATTCTCTCACTTCCATTTCTGAAAATGGCTTACCTGTTTTAGAAAGGCGATCGTCTAAAATTTGTAAATAAGTTTTACCATCAATATACTCTTGAACAATTATAAGTTTTTGCTCGTAAGTCAATAAAGCTAAAAATTGAGGAATTTGATTATGTTGAATTTGATATAAAACTTTTGCTTCTCGTTCAAATAGTTCTTTAGATTTAGTAATAATATTCGCATTATAAGTATCTGGTGAGAACTCTTTCAGAACACAGGGTTCGTTAAAACGTTGAGTATCTAAAGCTAAGTAAGTTCTTCCGAACCCACCTCTTCCGAGAGTTTGCACAATAAGATACCGATTATTTATTAAAGTTTCTGGATTAATTTCTGTACTCATTTTTAAGCGTTATTTTAACTACATAACAATATTTTCAATTTCATAGAAGTCAGATATCTCAACTTATGCACTATATTTTACTTTGAATCTCATGAATAAACCAATAACTTAGTTTATATTACTTAAAAAAATATGTATAAAATTGATCATGAATTGGATTAATTGCAGAAGCTAAACTGAAATAACCATATTTTTTATCAAGAAGCACGGCAAGATTTGTTAGCACAAGATTATTATCCTTATTCATAGAATTTAGGCAAGAGTGGGAAAATTCAAATATAAACGGCGTTACAATGACCCTTGCGCGATTCCTGATGCACAATAAATTTTGTAGTAGAATCCTAAAAATTTCGATTTAGGAGACATTTTAAACAAGTTTTAAATATAAAAATTGATATTTCCATATTTTTCGTAAACAAATAATTATGGCTCTTCAGTACTTAGTATGCCAAACTAATAGTTGAAATTCCAATTAAGTAAACATCTAGTTCTAAAATTTTCAAAATTTCGGAATCCATATCCCGAACGCTTGATAAGTTTTAAGAAGATTGTTAATACCCTCAACGA
>JBCCSG010000265.1:0-10368 GCA_039200565.1 Cyanobacteria bacterium P01_D01_bin.50
AACCTGTTCAAATTCTATAACACCAGGTAAGATATCAAGGTCTGACGAATTAACCACAAGAAACTGTTTTGCACCATTATCAGCCAAACTAGATATACTTTCCCCAATATTATCTACAGTTTGAGTTGCTAATTCTTCAACGGTTCCGGGTAAACCAAAATCCACGTACTCGAATAAGTCATTGGCTGAAGCAAAGATAAAATGTAAAGCATCTTCATCAGCAGCTTGTCCTGAAGTTTCTGCTTTAAATTGCTCAATTTGCCCGAATACTCCCGTATTCTGGAAAGAGTCTAACCAACCGTAATAGTTTCCATCTCCACTTTTAGCGCCCCCCACTGCATAATCTGTCAAACCTACTCCGAGATTATCGGCTAATACTTCTACTGCTGTTGCACCATTTGTCCAGCGTCCTTCTGAATCGTACAGTCCTAAAGCTGGGTCTGCTGGTAAAATAAACGAATCTGGCACACCAGCATTTACAGCCTGAGTTGAAATTTCAAAGGATGCACCGTTGTCTGAATAACTATCTCCATAAGCGTAAATCTGAGAAATTGAGCCGAATGTTGCAGCATGAGCTTCATTACTTTGAATAGCTACACCACCGACTGACAGAGCTATACTGGCTAATGTACCTGTAACTGTTGGTATATTGAAAAAACTTTTTCTAAGCATGGCAAAACTATCCTATTAATATTAATAAAATTTTCAGAAATTGATTTCTCTTTAAAAAAGCCTGAAGGCTCTTGGCTTGAATTAGCATGGGGATTTAAATCCCAACCCAATTCTTCGTAGGTTGCCGGGGAATGAAACCCATATTTTTGAGTTCAATTAACTGGCATATTTTAGTCGTAGAGTGCTTGTACGCAGACTAATTGTTAATGCAATAATAAGACAATCAGTGTACGGCACCTTCCCTTTCCTTTGTGACAATTGCGACCATTCCTGTGAGAAAAATAATAAATACTCGTAAAGCTATATGAGAAAACCGTTGCAAGTCAAAATTGATCGGTGTTTATACTAATTACTTGTGTGTAGCTTACCAGTTTTGATTGTGCTAAAAAATAAGCTATAAATAAGAATCACATGATAGATATCAAGAAAGATTAAAGATAAAAAAAACTATCCGGAAGGTCTATCACCGGAGTATAAAATCTCAAGAGATAATTGGAGTACCACGGAAGATAACCGCGCTATAAATAGTCGCGGCTATGTTGCCCCAAGTTAATTTAAGTCTTTTCTTCCCCATCTATTTAGGTACCGACCAACTTCTCACTTTTCCAAGGGTAACTGGTATTCTATCTGCAACATCAATTGTGAATCGGAACACTTTACGGGAACGACGGCTGTTTTCTGGATCGAAGAATTTTAGTTTCACATCCCAACAATCGCTGTTAATGCGACAGTATGGGCTTTTCTCTACTTCAATGCTGTCTAATTCTCTTCCCGTGGCGATGGCTTCGGCAAAGGTAGAAACTGCTTGAAATATATTTGTTGCTGCAAAATTCAATGCGCGATCGCGTGATGTTTGTCCTAAATTCCGCAAGTCGTAATACACCCGATTCAAGAAACTGCTAAGACAGCGATGCATGTCTTCTTCGCTTACTCCTTCCGTTTGCTCTCCTACTGTTCCTAAAGCGGCATTAACTAAAGTATTAACCTTCCAGCCATACATTCCACGCAAATCGCGCAGGGTAATTACTGGGACAATTTGACCGGAAAACAGTTCAACGGTACGATTAGTCCTTAATGCTGGAATACTAATCCGTTCGACGAATTCATCGCTATCTTGAGCTTCAATTTGTCCGTTAAGCATCAAGAGTAACATTTCATAGACTTCGGTAGCAAATGGTCCTTTGGGTTCGATAGCATAAACTGGCGTTAAATCTACATTCAGCGTCCATATCAAGGAGCGTGCTTCATCCCGATTTTGGTCTAGATAATCTACCATCTGTCGAGCATCATAGGGATTGGCTGGAACTATAACTTCTGCTAAATCTACACCAGGCATTAATTGTTTAAAAGAATCTCGCCGAGCTTCACTACCAAAGTCGTAACCCAGTGTTCCCAATGCGTAGACAATACCAGAATGAGCAGTGCTGGGTGTTACTGAACTAGTATGTGATTCTACGGTCGCTGAAGGAGTAACTAGTGCTGCTGTAGATTTGGAAATAGAAGGAGAATCAGTAACTGGTATATTTTTTATATTTGTATTTAATATATTTAAATTTGTATTTGTCTCAATCTGGTCTACAGTTACCGATTTAATTTCTGCTCCCCCTGCTCCCCCTGCTACTGAATATCCGGCATTTTCAGTGCGAGTTACGCGATCGCCTGTAAAGGAAATTGTCACGGAGGGTTGTCCGAATAGCAAATTCATCGCTCCTGGAATATTAACCACACCACGCAAGCAACGCTCTGGTTCTTCTACTTCATCAGGATTGCAAGGAATTGCTGTATTTAACAATGCTGCACGAATGGCTTCTGCATCAAGCGGTTTACCCTGTTGTAATTGCAAACTCATCAGCAAACTACAAATACCTGTCATTACAGGTGCAGCCATGCTGGTTCCTTTTAAGCGTTTTGGTTCTTCAGTTGCGGGTTGAGCCCCTAGGATTTCTCCGCCAGGAGCCATGATACCGTCGATTTGGTAATTACCACCCCAGTTGCTGAATTTGAATGGTTGAGTTTCATCTTTCATTGCTCCTACAGCGAGGGTTCCCGTTAGTACAGCGGGAATACACCAGCATTCACCTTTGTTATTTCCTGCTGGAGCCACAATTAAGATATTATTATCCTGGCACTTTTTGACTGCTTGGGTGAGTAAATCTTCCCCTTCACCTGTTTGAGTCGGACGACAAGCTGCACAGTGGATGATATTAGCTCCCAAATCCAAGGCTAATTCAAAAGCACGAGCTAAATTAAGGACGGAAATAAATTCTTCGTCGGTAGCTGTAGTATTAATCGGAATATTGATAACTCGACAATTAGGAGCTATTCCAGGGGATGGTGTATTTTCCTGTCCCACGATTGTACTGGTGATGTGACAAGCGTGGCTGTCACCTTGGATGCGTTTGAGAATCCTTTGGGGGAGAGCGGCTTTGAGTTTTTCTTGTTTCTCTTCACCTTTAACATCGCTGTTGTCAATTTCTTGGTATGTGGCGTAATCTTCCGGGGAAATTGGTTGTGGAGTATCGTGCCAATAGGGAAATACTTTAGAAATATTAGCTCCCTCAAAACAAGATAGTTCGTGGTCGGCATTACCGTCAAGAATGACAATGGTGATGCGGGAATCTCCCAGGGTTTGATTGCGGAGGTTGGCTAATCCAGGAATTCGTTCATCTAAGTCATGGGGATGTAATATAACAGGTTTGTTTTCAGAAGGTGCAATTTCCGCAGTTGAAGTCATGAGTGCGGGTTCAATCTCCTGTGTAGGTTGGGTTGACGAAGGAAACCCAACAGATGCAATATTTGAGGTTGTATCGGATGTCGATTGTGCTGCTACATCAGCAGATTCGGTTGGTTGAATGCTAGATGCAGAAACTTCCGTTGCATTATTAGAATTGGGATTGGGAAGGGAACCGAGAATAAACTCCCCCACGGAAGATTCTTCTACATAATCTAAACCAGTAACTCGTGCAAAGCGATCGCTATCTCCACCACCTAAACTACAAGGAGCCAACCCCATGTTTGTTGCCACTAGATACAAGTTTTGATAAAGTACCCCGACGTGTTTGAGAACCAAAGCGTAAGCAAGGGAGCGATATTTCCAAAATAGTCTTCCAAAGCGAGCTGTAATTACCAGCAATACTTGGGGTATTCCTTGTTCTCCACCCGAACGGTGAGCGTCTTTAATTAAAGCGCTAACATCAGAGTTATTATCGGCAATTCCTTCGAGTTGGTGATTTAATGGCTCGTAATGATACAAACCTGCTTCCAAACCTTCACAATGACGCACTACGGGATAAATTTCCAGTTCGTACATTGCACCACCACCGGGATAGGGACGATTGCTCTGTTCGCCAAAGTCGTATTCTAGAACTTCGTCTAATTTATCTTCCTGTCTATAGATTTCTTTAACGCGAGCGGTACGATAAAGTAATTCGCTTAGTTGTTCTAAGGTGATGGGATGGGTGTCATCATATTCCCGGATGGATTTTCGTGTTTCAATGGCTTCTGTTAATGTAAAATCGCCTTGGATGACAACCTGTAAATTGGGACGTGGGAGGGGTATGATTTTATCGCTCATGGGTGGTTTTACCACCGGGAACTGAGGCAGTTTATCGATAAATTTCTCAATATCTGCCCCTAGATAGTTGTGGCGACCAGTACGGCTGCGACTGTGGAACAGGAGATTATGAAATTCCCAAACTTGAAGCGATAACGGTTCGGGTTCGGTTGTGAGAAAATTGGTAGTCCACAGTAGATGTAGGAATTGTTGGATAATTTCCGGTGATAAATCGGGAAAGATGTTGAGCGTTCTCAGAGACTGGGGTTGAACTAGAAGATTCAGTAGAGCGCTAGTCTTCCAATCTAACAGGGTGATGCGGAATTTAGATAAGGGAGACTCTAACACCATTGCACCTTCGTATTGGTGCTGATAAGCAAAGCGAGATAAACTTGCTGGGGTTTGATTCCAATCTGGTTCTAGTAGATTTGGATTTAACTCCGCTGCTTCTACCATTGGTGTGGCGAATGCTAAGTTTTCTACTTTTAGGTTGACATTTAGCATAATAGTTTTATTTTCTGGGTTTATATTTTTGATAAAAATTTTATTTGTAGGACTTACACAACGACGCATATTTTCTTGTAGGGTGCTGTGACGCTCACAAGATAATTAGCGGGGTTAACCTATTAATCAGCTTGTTAGCGTCACGCACCAATCAAAGTCTTGTGAGATGTGGTGTGTGACGGTAATTTCAAATCCTGTGCGTTATAGGTGGTAAATTATCTAAACTACACACCCTACAATCTAAATTGTTCATTGTTCATTCTTCGTTATAAATTCCATAATTATGGTGCGTGACGGTAATTTCAAATCCTGTGGGTTATAGGTGGTAAATTATAGTGACCGTCACACACCCTACAATTAAATTGTTCATTGTTCATTCTTCATTCTAAATTCCATAATTATGGTGCGTGACGGTAATTTCAAATCATTTCGTAACAGGTGGTAAATTATCTAAACTACACACCCTACAATCTAAATTCGTTCATCCAATGGTTTATGGTGCGTGACGGTAATTTCAAATCATTTCTTTCATGGTGGTAAATTATCTAAACTACACACCCTACAATCAAAATGGCATTGGTGTCGAATTCATCTGCTCTTCCGATAAAGCTGCATCCAACCAGCCCAATTTCACGGGTACGTCATACAACCTTCCCGCTCCCCAACGGAACCAAAAATGACGCATTCCCGGAATAATCACTTTGACCACATTTAAACCTATATCCGGTCGGGTTTGGTCTAGCACTAGGGTTTCTAATCCTGCTTCTTGAACAATATCTACGCAGGTGATTACGTCTTGCTTAATATCATTCCCCCACCTCTGGGGATAGTCGCTTGCTAGTTTCATTGGTGCTGTTGTGTCGGGTGCTAAATAAGCATGATTCTCCACCGTTACCGTCAGCATCCAATCTTTTGAGTCTCCCTGTAATTCTTCTGCGGGAATTTTGTCTAACTCCAACCCAAGCTGGTTTACCTCGGTCATAGCTCGTAAAATTGCAATTGTTGGATCGAGGTGGGCACCATACCCACAAATTATCCGCTCTGTTCCTCCATCGGTACGACGAGAAACTCCTGCAAAAGCGGGAATTCCCAGGTCGGCGGTCAAATCCAGTACCCAGATGTCGCGGTTGTTTTGCCGATAAAATTCTTGCAATTCCACAAAATAGGATTCATCGAAGCTGCTTAAATCTACTTGCGGACGTTGCAATTTATTGTACCACCATAGCGCTACACTATCCCGCTCTACCAATTCCATAAACCCTTGCAAAATTGCTTCCTCTAAGGTATTACCCGCTGCATTACCATTAGAATCAGCTTTACAAAAACGATGTTTTTTAGACGAAGGATAATCGTAATAACAAAAGGCCGTAGGTAAGTATTTATGGGTTTGTTCTGTTAATGACCACACTGGTGTCCAATCGATGGCTTGACTCGCATCAAATCGCTGGGGAATCCAATCGTGAGCCACCGTGGCTTGTTCGTTTAACTTTTCCCGGTTCTCATATTGGCGATCGCTAAATAATAAACACCGCTCTGGATGAATTGCTTTATCTCCCAGTTCCGCAATAGTTGAATTAATCCGGGGTTCATCCCCTTGATAGATGCCAGAATAACGTTCTACTGCTTCACAAAAACCACTAGCTCGCGATTGACTATCACTCTTACCTTTACCAGAACTCTTGTGACGCAAAGTATGACGTAACCCCCGCAAAGAGGTAGCGCTACCAAAACTGTGTCCCGCTCTGTAGGTATGTACCAAGGGATTAGCTGGATCGGAAATACGCACTAATTCCGTGACAATTCCCGTTAGAGGACTAATTAAATGTTCGTACTTCTGTACGGTTTGCTCGGGAGTAAAAGCCCGATGTCCGCCATCGCGAGTAAAATGCTTCGGTTGCGATGCCAAATTTACTGGTTGAAAACCACGCTCCTGCAACAGTTTATCATTGCCACAACTGGAACATTGAGGACGAAAGGGTAGCGCGTGGGTTTTCATTTCCAGGTTTACTTGATTAAAGGTGATTATCTTCCCCTCCAAAGTCGGAAACGATAGCGATAATTCAGTTTCCTTTACCTTTGTGCGTACCACCCATTTAGCAATTTCCGTGGCTGCGAATTGCAAACCCATTTGCAGCGTCGAAGGTAAAGTAGCTTTTGCTTTTGGCAGACACCCCACCACATCCCCACGACTCTTAACGGATACATTACCTGCTTGTTTCTGCTTTTGTCGCAACAGAGAAGTTTCAATCTCTTGATTCCCTCGCAATCGCTGGGTTAAACAATCCCAACAACCAGTTTCACCAGGTACAAAAATCGGTCCCAACCACAGGATATTTCCCACGGGTTTTACCAACATCCAAGGTTGATTAGTTGACAAAGCTATTTGATTAATTTCACTTAACTGAGGCTGCAAATAATCATCCGTTAACACCACCTGTAAAGCAGCATTTGGGGATTTACCATTTTGTGGCTCAGTTACCTCAATTCCCGTTTCTCTCAAAGCCTCTGTTAAAGAAGCCTTTGTTAAATCACCTATATTACCTATAGCTGTAATAATAACCTGTTGCTGCAACCCCTCAGCCGCCACAGTAGGAGCAACCCCCAAAGCACTCCAAAAACCAGCAACCTCTGGGGATAATTCTGGTGCAGCTTCGGTAAGGTAACCTTTTTGATTAAGACGTTCGAGTACGTAATCAATATGTTCTGGTATTACCTGCCCATCTAGTTGCCGGTAAATTTCATCTAAATCGTGTTGCCCGTTTAGAAGCGGTAAAATTTGGCAGTAAAGTTGACCTGTGAGTGCATGAGTTGATTGTTCGCCGAGTAGATAAACGTGTTTTGGTTCTATTATTTCGACGTTGTAGTGGGGTTGGATTTGGGGGAATTTGTTTTTCATATTATGACACTTAAAAATTCTTGGTAATTGAACCTCACCCCGTCCTTCGGACACCCCTCTCCTTGTTAAGGGAGAGGGGAAGCTCACTAGTTTAGGTTTTTAACAAAGGGGCGATTGGACACTATCATTAAGTACAAAAATTCAGGTTTAGCATTAATTTAAATACATATTTTTTATATCTAAACCCTTTTTATCAACGTATATGGAATTCGTAGTGTTGGAAAAATCTATCGGACACCCCTCTCCTTAATAAGGAGAGGGGAAGGGGGTGAGGTTTTTTGATTCGATGCAAATTGAACCTCACCCCGTCCTCCGGACACCCCTCTCCTTGTTAAGGGAGAGGGGAAGGGGGTGAGGTTCTTCATCTAAAACTAATGATTTTTTCATAAATCAAAAATTATTACATTAAAAAATGCCAAGAAACTCAAGAAACTTCATTCCTGGATATGCCTACCACATCACTACTCGCTGCAATAATCGAGAATTCAAATTACAACGTCGGGAATGTCGTGAAGTGTTTCTCTATTGCCTAAAAAAAGCACTGGATAAATACAAATTCAAACTTTACGGGCTTTGTATCATGTCCAATCACGTGCATTACCTACTCGAACCCAAACAACCGGAAGATTTATCTAAAATAATGCATTTCCTCAACTGGTACACTGCGATGTGCTTTAACCGAATGCTCAATCGCACGGGACATTTTTGGGAAAAACGATATTTTGCTGATGGCTTTCCATCTTCCGATAAGCAAAGGGCTTTAAATACCTTGCGCTACATTCACGGCAATCCCAAAGCGGCTAAAATGCGGTCTACTTTTTTCTATGAATTCAGCAACTATGGCAGCTACGAAAAACTAACGAACGATGGCTTAACACAATGGCATCCTGCTTTTATGCAATTAGGGCGAAACCTCGATGAATGTGCCAATAAATACCGGGGATTCTGCAACCGCTATAAACCGAAAAGTAAACCAGCGAGAAAGTGCCACTGGGGGAATAAACTCCTCGCTGGCGTTAAATCTCGGAGTTCAAAGAAGAGTAACTCCAATAATGTTGCTACATCCTCTTCATCCTCATCCTGGGCAGGGTGCCAGGTATCCGAAACCCTGGAGGTGTCTGTAGTTGCGCGTCCATTCCAAGAGGCAAATCAGGCTCCGTGGCGGGTTCAGCAACAGATTTGAGAACGCGATAGACAATGTGGTATAATTAACCCACCTACTCCGCATCATCATCCATAGAACAGAGTGACGGAACAACGACGTAGCGTGGGGGGTAACACCCAATGTGCCTGATAGCACCTCTTCACTCAACTCCGCGAGTTGTGAGGAGGTACCTTGAGTGACACGTACAACAGGCTTAGCTGATTGGGGGATGAGGTTTTTCTTTTCCATCTCTATTTTCTCCTTTTTAGTTAATAAGACCGCTTCAATGGGTGGGTCATAACCCCTTCTTTTGTTGTAAAGAAGCTTGTTGTTGGTGAGAATGCGAAGTGAATGTAACGTGCCTACTCCGCATCATCATCCATAGAACATCCGTCTTGATAATCATAGTGCCAACTTGAGGAAGTGATACCCTGCATGCCCGATAGCACTTCTTCGCTCAATTCTGCAAGTTGACTAGAGGTGCCCCTGCTTACGCGCAATACCGGCTTAGCTGTTTGAGGGATGATATTTTTTTTGTCCATGAAATTTTCTCCTTTTTAGTTAGTTAATATCACTTGTCATCTGAAGAAATGAGGGAGAGAGTGAGAGAGGGGAGCCACTGCGTTGCGGTGAGTTAGTGCGGTCTTGGGGGTTCCCCCCATGAGCAACTAACGAACCCGAAGGGAGGTTCCCTCCGTTGTAGCAAGTGGCGTAGGGAGTGAGGGAAAAATTGTCACAGGTAATATGGTGAAGCCGAAGTAATTACTCATTACTCATTACTCATTACTCATTACTCATTACTTATTACTCCTTACTCCTTACTCCTTACTCCTTACTCCTTACTCCTTACTCCTAACTCACGCCCAAATTCGACCGCGACGAAAAGGCTTTTTCTCTTGCCCAGCCTTTGCAGCTTGTTCTTTGGCAATTTCCTGCAACCAGTAAGCGTAGTCTTCCAACCCAGTACCTGAAGATGTACGTGCCCCTGGAGCTGGAACATGAGCGTTTATTGAACTAGCAGTGGTAAGTTGCGCTCCCATTCCTTTTTCGGAACTAGTAACGACGTTGTCTTGGCGATCGCCGCTAGTCGAACTTGTTGCAACTGCAGTGACAGATTCAGGTGACATTCCTGCTGTTCCTTGAGTTGAAGTGGTTTTTTCTAGACTCAATTCTTCAATGGGTTGAAGATAAATACCCAACCTCGCCAAAATATCTTTGCGTCCAGTAGCTCCAAAAAAGCCGCAAATAGCATAACCATTCGGAGCAGTAAACGCGAAAGGCTCAACTTGTTTGTGGGGAGATTCTCCACCAAATACCCCAGAAGTGACTCCGTTGTGAGTCTGGAACTGAATGCTAATAATTGCCTCCTTGGGGTGATTTGGGCTTTGTTGACCCCAAGTTCCGGAGACTTGAGTTAGATAGTCCCCTGCTTCAATGGAGAACTCTTTAAAATCATCCCCTTTACCGAAGCCCTTCGGGCTTAAGTAAGAAGTAAAAAGTAAGAAGTAAAAAGTAAGAAGAATAAGCCCGAAACATGGTATAAAGCCTCGTCTTTTAAAGACGAATAAAAACTAAATTATCATTATTTGAATCCTCGTC
>JBCCSG010000266.1:0-10289 GCA_039200565.1 Cyanobacteria bacterium P01_D01_bin.50
AAGCCCGAAGGGCTTCGGTAAACAAAAACTAGAACGAGGTTTTTGTTAGTGTAGCGTGTCCGCAGGACATAAAAATAAGTTAGGAATCCTATATATGGTGGGAGTACTTAAAGAAAATATCTATTGTTTATCTCTATATCTTTGATAGATCAACTTGATAATAATTTATAGTTAGCAATTAAAGAATAATAAGATAAGCAGATAGAACATAAATTGATGAGAATTTTGGGTAGAATTTAACAACAGCAAATAAATAACAAGATGAAATTATATTCCTATATTCAAGGCTTATTTAGCAACATCAATATTAGATGGAGTAAAACTGAGAAATTTCTGTTATTTTTAAGTACTGCTTTGGCTGTTTCGATTTTATTTGCAATTCATCTAGATGGAAAAATAACTCCTGCAGCTTCTTCTGAAAGTTATATAAATTCCTGGATTGGTAATAGTTTCGGTGGTGGCGATAAATGGGTACAAATTCAAATTAGTGGGATGTATGTTGCACCGGATGGAACTATCTATACAAATAGTGAATGGGATGAAGCAGGTAGAGAAGTAGGGATTTATAAAAACGGAGATGTAATTGGTAAAGCTGACGATTTACATGGTTGGGGAAGAAGCGGTGGAATTGCGATCGCAGCCGATAATAAATATATGTATGTGGCGATGGAGCAATCGTGGATTAACCAAGAAAAAGAAGGTTATCCACCGGAAGGAACTAAGTGGTACTGTGTCAGACGGTACGATTTAAATGGGAAAATCGCACCTTTTCCGAATGGGAAGGGGTGGGATAAAAGTATGTTGATTGTTAGTACTAATTCGGAGTTAACGGGATTAGCAACTCTAGGTGGAGAGTTGTTTGTCAGCGATCGTGCAGCGAATAAGGTGCGCGTCTACAATAGTTCGACAATGGAGGAATTACGCAGTTTTAATGTCGAAAAACCTGGAAATATTACTGTCGATCAAAAAGGCAATTTATGGATAATTCGAGATAACGATATCGTACATTATTCAAAACAAGGGAAACAACTACCAGGAGTGATTTCTCGATTGCAGAATCCGAGTGCGGTTGCTGTCGATAATCGCGGTAGACTTTTGGTTGCAGAAAATGGTCCGAATCAGCAAATTTTAATTTACGATATTAGAAATAAGCCGAAACAAGTTGATACCTTTGGTGTAAAAGGTGGAATTTATGCCGGAATTCCTGGAAAAGTTAAAGATTTAAAATTTGCCGGCATTTCCGGAGTTGGTAGCGATCGTTCTGGTAATATCTATATCAGTAATGATGGCTTTGAGCGTACTGGAGTAGATTTACGTAAGTTTTCCCCATCGGGTAAATTGCAGTGGAAGTTATTAGGATTGCAATTTTTAGATAACGCTGATGCTGATCCCAAAACAGACGGCTTGGATGTATATACCAAGAATGAACGTTTTGCAATGGATTACAGCAAATCGGGAGGTAAAGAAGCAACCTACGCAGGTTATACTTTAAACCCTTTTAAATATCCTCAAGATCCCCGTTTACATACTGCACCAGATGCAACATTTGTGCGCCGCATTCAAGGTAGAAAATTTTTGTACCTGACGAATATGTTTGGTGGAATGATGCAAATTTACCGTTTTAATGAAAAAACCGATGGTGAAATTGCTATACCTTCAGGGATGTTTGTGGTATCTCACCCGCGTGGTGGAAAACAACCTGCTATAGAAGGAGATTTTCCTCCCTTTCAACCGGGTGATGGTGAATGGATTTGGCGCGATAAAAATGGTAACGGTAAATTTGAAAAGAATGAATACGATATAAGTGAAGATCATCCTTTTATTGGTGGATGGTGGGTAGATAGTAAAGGTGACGTGTGGAAAAATTTACGTACTCAAGATGGTGTTGGGATTCGTCATTTTCCCCTACAGGGATTCGATAAAAATGGAAACCCCATTTACAGCTACAGCAAGATGGAAAAAATCGCTCATCCGAAAATATTTGGCGACTTACGCAGGGTAGAATATTTTCCCGAAACTGACACCATGTATTTATCCGGTTATACCGATGAAAATCCTGCAATTAACAATGATTATGCGAAATTAATGGGTTCCGAAATCGCGCGTTATGATAATTGGAGCAAAGGAAATCGTAAACCGAGATGGCGAATAGTGCTTCCTGTAGATAGAAGCGCACCTCCAGAAGTTTTAAATCCGGCAGCTATGAGTGTTGCGGGAGATTACGTATTTGCTGTCACCGTGTTTAAAGCAGAAGTTTATGTTTATGATGCGAAAACCGGAAGAAGGGTGAGAATTTTGAAACCTGGTAAGGAAGTCTTTGGAGAAACTGGTTGGGTTGATATTCCTTATGGCGTGCGTGCTTTTCGGCGTAAAAATGGTGAATATGTGGTGTTTGTGGAAGAAAATGCCAAAGCTAAAGTGATGATGTATCGGTTTAAGGGTTAAAAGTGAGTTGTGAGTAGTTAGTTGTTATTAGAGTAGTATTGAGAAACCCGGTTTTTAAGAAAATCCGGGTTTTTGATTTATTACCAACACTGAAAATTTATCTAAAACTTATGCTTGACATGTACTGTTGATGCAAATTGTTTTAAAGATAAACGCTTAAATTGCGTTCGCGTCGAACCACCAGTCTTATTTAATTTCAAATAATAACAACAAAAATAGTATCCCTGATATTAAGATTTGCATCAACTATCTTTTTGTTCTAATTCAAGACTAATAAAATATTTGCAATCACTAGAAAGGAATAGGAATAAAAAATATGAGTGGACAAAATCAAAACCACTATCAAAGAATAAGCAGCATTTATGAAGATTTATGGTCTTACTCTCCAGAACATATGAGATTTCTGACTACAAAAATAATTGAATCTTTACAATTAAAAACAACAGATATTCTTGTGGATTTAGGCTGCGGTACTGGGCTATATTCTAAATCAATTATTCAACAAATACAGTTAGATAATCCAATTATCTGCGTGGATTGTTCTAAAAGCATGATCGAACAAATTCCATTAAGTTCTCAATATAAAACTATGGCTTTAGATGCTATTGATTTTGTGGCCCAAGCCGAAGTTTACAATAAGGTTTTCATGAAAGAAGTAATTCATCATATAGATAATAAAGAATTACTATTCAGCAACTTATTTAAAAGACTACCTAGTGACGGGATTTTCTTATTGATACTTCTTCCTCCAACTATTGATTATCCTTTATTCAAATCGGCTTTGCAGCGATATGAAAAATGTCAACCCCACTATAATAATCTAACGAAATTGCTTGAAAAAGTAGGCTTCAATATATCAGTTAATTTTGTTGAAAATCTCCAAAAAATTCCGAAATCTCAATACTTTCAAATGGTAGAAAATCGCTACATGTCACTGCTTTCATTTTTTGATGATAAACAATTAGCAGAAGGTCTTAAAGAAATGGAACAAAAATATGTTCAACAGTCTATTCTTGAATTTCCCGACCGTTTTGTTTTTATTACAGCAAATAAATCATAGTTTTTGAATACTAGAAAGGGAGCATCCCTTCGGCGGTCAAAAATATTTTATCCGACACTCTGTAATGTAAGGCTACATAAACAAAGCCTACCGTAAAGTAGGCTAAGAAGTCTATGAGCTTACCTTACTTAGCCTCCGGGTTTGATGCTCCCGATAAACAAGGTGATTGACGAAATAGAATTGGACAAATAGATAAATCTGATAAAGAAGCTGTAGAAGAACGTTTAAAATATTTATTAGATATTCCACAAAATCCTAGCGACGATTGGTTTAGAAAAAACGCTTCTCCAGAACTTTTAAAGAAAATATATGATGATTTAACTGAAGATGAGAAACAATCGGTTTTGCAAGAGCTTATCGATCGTTAAAATTTCTAACCCAAAAGAGCGATCGCACTAATAACTCTACCCAATCTACCTTTATCGATTTAGAAAATAACCCTTAATGATAAAGTATTCAACATGATAACTGTCATGGTACTGATAACTGTCATGGTACTGTTCACTGAAAAGGTATTTGATTATTTACCTGAAGTTCAGAAACAATCAGCTTTGGAAGAGCTTATTGATCGTTACAATTTCTAACCCAAAGGAGCGATCGCACCAATAACTCTACCCAATCTACATTTATCGAGTTTGAAAATAACAGTTAATGATAAAGTATTTAACATGACAATTGATAATTGATAATTGATAATGACACAAGCGTCGCCTAAGAAAGTAGTAGTAGTAGGTGCGGGTTGGGCTGGTTTGGGTGCAACTCACCATTTAGCGAAACAAGGTTATGATGTGACGCTTCTCGAAGCTGGCTCCTATCCAGGGGGTTTGGTTGCTGGTTGGAAAACTGGTGGTGGTAAATCTGTGGAAGCGGGAATTCACGGATTTTGGTATCCTTATAGAAATATCTTTGCACTGATAAATGAGTTGAATATCAATCCTTTCACTACATGGACTCGTTCATCTCAATATTCTCCGGCAGGTTTGGAGGTAGAGTCTCCGATTTTTCAAGATTTACCAAAACTTCCCACTCCTTTAGGAACTTTTATCTATACTCAGTTTAAACGCTTGCCTTTAATCGATCGACTCAGCGCTTTACCTTTACTTTATGCTGTAGTCGATTTTGATAATTCTGATGCTGCTTGGCGACGTTACGATTATGTGACGGCAAGGGAATTATTTAAACAATTCGGGGTTTCAGCACGACTTTACCGCGATGCTTTTGAACCCATGTTGTTGGTGGGTTTATTTGCACCGGGGGAACAATGTTCTGCTGCTGCAACTTTGGGAATGCTTTATTATTTTATTTTGGCTCATCAACCTGATTTTGATGTGGTTTGGTGCCGGGGAACTGTTGGGGAAAAAATCTTCCGCCCTTGGGTAGAAAAAATTGAAAAATCCGGGGGAAAGGTACTTGCAAATAAGCGAGTTACTGATTTAGTTACCGATGGGAATCAAGTCAAAGGTGTGGTTTGTGGCGATGAAGTTTTTGATGCCGATGCGGTGGTTTTTAGTGTCGGTATTAGTGGAATGAAGAAGATTGTTTCCAGCAGTGAAAGCTTACAAAATCCTGCAGAATTCCGCAATTTACGCAATTTAAACGCAATTGACGTGTTAGTAACTCGTCTATGGTTCGATCGCAAAGTTAATATTCCTCTCCCTTCTAATGCTTGTTTTGGTTTTGATAAAACTACCGGATGGACATTCTTTGATTTAAATGCGATTCACGATGAATATAGAGATGAGCCGGGAACTGTTGTAGAAGTTGATTTTTACCACGCTAATCAATTTATTCCTTTAGAAAATGAAGAAATTATCCCGATCGTACAAAGGTATTTAGCAACCTGCGTACCGGAGTTTGCAAATGCCAAAGTAATTGATAGCAGCGTGATTCGTTTACCCCAAGCGGTGACTCATTTTTCACCCGGTAGCTACCAAAATATGTTGCCAGCAAAGACAAGTTTTAGTAATGTATTTATGAGCGGTGACTGGATTACTAGTCGTCATGGCTCTTGGTCTCAAGAAAAGGCTTTTGTTACGGGTTTGGAAGCTGCAAATTTAGTCGTTTCTTATCTGGGAGAAGGTGCTCACGCCAATATTTTACCTGTAGAAGCAGACGAAACCCATATTCAAGCCGCAAGAACTATTAATAATACTGTACGGGAAATCGGTAAATCTATTATTCCTGATTTTTGGTTACCTTGATCGGTGAATAGTGAATTAGCAAATCTTAATAAAATATTCCCAGGAGAAGGCCGGGAATAAGTAACTATTTTGTGGTATAATTTATCAGCTTGTAATAAGCTGCTACGCATTTAAGTTGTATATTATTCTATTCGATAGTAATACTTCAAATTTTCTTTACTTTTGACTTATTACCTTGATACTTTTGATTTGCTGTTGTGCTTGTTTAATGCACAACAGCTTACCATTTCTGTATAAAGACGCGCCGGAGTTGAGCCACACGAAGATGGGCTTTGCCTGAGTAGCCCTAAGCTTCTAGCCTGCGGGTGGTTTAGCACAAACTTACAAAGAATTGGTATAGGAATGCTAAGGGCGAATTTTCACCTTACTTTGTGTTCTACATTTAAGGCATCGATTCCCTGTTTTACCCAACACCAACATTCGTATTCTGAGTTAAATAACTTTGGTGCGGCAATGTTATTTAATGAATCTGGTAAATAATGGTCGTAATAATATTTACCAGCTTCATGAAAAACTATGATTAAGTTGTTGCGGAAGGTATAGCGATATTTAAATGTATCATCATCGCTAACGAAATCCGAATTGTTGTCTATGTGTTCTTTAGCAATATTTATGATATTTTCAACGCTGCTACCATACATTTTAGCCGGATTCTCTGCTTTATGATACTGACTTTTCGCACCAACTTGTGATAACAACCTATAAGAATATATTTCGTAGTTATCTGCTTTGCCGAAAACAAATGGTATTATGAGATATCCTTGGTAGGATAGTGATTCTTCATAAAATAGGCGGTTCATCAATACCTCCTTGTACGTGAAATGCTCCCCTAACAAAAACTTAAATTTTTAGCTCCCAGAGTAATTTTTCAATCCATTAGCTGCACAAGATTGGTTGCCAATCGATTGTTGAAAATTAAATTAGTACCATTTGGATAAATATTTAGAAATAGATTGTTGGAATTAAGGTTAAGACAAATTATCTCAAATTCCAAAATGGTATTAACTGGTGCTAAAATACTCTTCTACATCGCCATTGAGTAGAAGTTAGCAGAACTTTTGAAGGCAGAGAACTTTTGACTCTAACCTTCAAGAAAGCACTATTTTTTTGCGATTAAATTTTATCTACTTATTTCAACTTACCATAACTAGCTAATAGTGCAAGAAGGTTATCACCTACCATAGACTAAGTTGTTTTGGAGAATTACTAAGAAGGTTCCAGGGTAGGGTTGGAATAGCTACACCGCTTTGTTCTAATAAGTTTTGGAAATGACGGGCTATACTAGGCGATCTTTCTTCCTGGGGGCAGTGGACAAAAAAATAAATTTGCGTGCCTGCTTGCAACCATTGTTGAATATAAGTTGCCCATTCTTCCATAAATGGTTGATTTATGGATAAATTAGGATGAGCAATAAAGCGAATTAAACTAAAAGGTGCGGTAACGCTAAAATCTACAGGTAATTGGGGTTTACGTCGTTCGGAATTTAGTTGGGGATCGTCTTCTCCAGTATAAATAGGACGAGAATCTAGTATTACTCTTCCTGTGCCTAAGTTTTGTAAAAGATTAGCTAAGTTGCTGGCTGGTGCTTGTTTAAACCAGTCACGATGTCTGACTTCTATTGCTAAAGGTACTTGTGTTTGTTGCCAAGCTTCAATAAATACAGTTAAATCGTTTAGTGATGAAGGTGCGTAAGAAGGCGGTAACTGTGCAAACATCGGTGCAAGACGGGTACCCAAAGGGCGCATTATTTCGGCGAATTTTAAAGCATCGCCAATGTAAGGTTTTAATAAGCCGTTATGAGTAATATTTCGCGGTAATTTTAAGCAAAATTTAAACTCAGCAGGTGTTTGATCTGCCCAACGAGTTACGGTTTCTTGACTTGGTACTGCATAGAAAGTAGTATTACCTTCCACAGTGGTGAAGCGACGACTGTAAAGATGAAGAAAATCTGTAGAGCGAGTACCTTGGGGATAAAGTTCCCCTACCCAACCTTTATATGACCAAACAGCACACCCGATGAAGAAATTCACAGTCTTAAATACCAAACTATCTGAGTTTATTAACTCATAAAATTAGTGATTTACATCAAAAATCTGCCTTCCCAGTAATTTTTCACTTAATCGCTTCTTTGATGTTAGCTTCATAAAGAGATGCTGTTAATAGATGTACTATTTTGAATTTGGCATAGCTGTCTGTCGAATTCGGAGCAGCGTTAAGCTAATAGTAATCGTACAAAGACTGGGAGTAGTAATATGCTCTTAAGCATTAGACGTATCAATGTTCCACCGGGACAACGGGTATTGCTAACTGATGTCACTTGGGAAGAATTTGAAACAATTCTTGACGAACTCGGAGAACATCGCGCTGCGCGTATTGCTTATGACAGAGGGGTGCTCGAAATTATGGCTCCATTACCAGAGCATGAGTTTGGTAAAGAAATAATTAGCGATTTAATTAAAGCGCTTTTAGAAGAGCTAGATATAGAATTTATTAGTTTAGGTTCCACCACTTTTAAAAATAAAATAATGCTTCAGGGTATTGAAGCAGACCAATGTTTTTATATTGAAAATGAAAGTAAAGTGCGTGGAAAAAACAGACTTGATTTAACACAAGATCCACCACCAGACTTAGCTTTAGAAATTGATGTTACTTCCCGTACTCATCCAAGTATTTATGCAGCATTAAAAGTTCCCGAACTTTGGCGATTTGAAAAAGGTAAATTACAAATAAATTTATTACAAAATGGTTCTTATGTCCTGTCCGAGCAAAGTAAAAATTTTTCTAATTTACCTTTAGCTGAAGTTTTACCAAAATATCTTGAACAGAGTAAGACAGAAGGAAGGAATTCTGTGATTAGAGCTTTTAGAAATTGGGTAAATGGTATCAGTAGCTGCTGAACCCTAATAATTATTGATCGAGGATATTTTCTACCGTTCGTGAGAATCCTGTCATCTACGCTATCAGGTATTCCTCTAGTTTAATTGGGATTAATCGAGCGCTTCATTCCATATTAAATTTATTGCAACAATAACTAACTCTTAAACATTATCAAAATACTTAAGCATATATATCTTGGTCATTTATACCAGGATAAAAATTTGTTTTAAATTGTATTTAAATGACTTTTTAAATTATACATATAGAATTTAAATAAATATAGATGAATGAAATTATTTTAATCATTCTGCCAATAAAAGTATTAACTGAATCCATACAATTTTATACAGAAGCTAACCCAAAACCTTCAACTATGAATAAAAATATTGTATTTTTAGCTATCTTTTGTGCGCCTTTAGTTTTTCTGACTGGATGTTTGATAGGCAACGTTAGTTTAGATTCAAACACTGACGATCCTAAAAATGAAACTGGTAAAGTTCCAGAATCCAATGTGACTCCCCCTTCTAAGAAAAAAACAAAAGCACAGACGAATACCACATCTCAAAAAATAAAACTCACCATGTATATCCCTGATTCGGGATTGTTGGGATATGAAACTAAGACAGTATATGTATCAGCAACAACGCCTGCTACTGATATTGTAGGAAAGATGCTAAAACAAGAGAAGATCCTTCCCAGCGATGTTCGCCTTATAGATTATAGAGTCGCAATAAACAACAATCGCGTTGCAAAAATAAATGTGATCACAGATCCCGATTCAAGACAAATTTTTTCTGCCGCAAGCGCTGAGATCTTCGTACTAGCAAGCTTGAATGAAACATTAATCAAAAATTCTCGGCTAAATATTAAGAAAGTTAAATTAACTGAGAATGGAGAAGAACTCCATTTTGATTTTTAAACCATATGTTATTTATGCTTTTTTTGTAAATTAAATTTCGTTTTATGTCCCTACAATCAGATAAATTAACAAAACTAATAACCAAAATTCAATAGATTGTTTTCTCTAATGGTTGAAAAAATCTCGATTCTTGCTTAGTTCTAGCCATAAATAAAATCTTCTACAGGTAAATCTTGACTCTTAGAACTATAAAAATTCCGGTGGTGGCGCGAGTCTACTCAACGCCTAACGGCATCCAATTTTAAAGCACTACAAGCCTATAAATCTCTGATAACTTAGACGCTTTGGAAGAAAACGAAGCATCTGAGGTGTTAATAGTTCTTCAGTTATTTAATGATTTTATTACCAACAGTAAAAAAATCTTTTCTCGTAAAGCAATTGAAGAATTTGCTCGCAGTCAAAGTAGACATCCAGGAATAATTCTTGGTCACTTACAGTATGAAAAATTAGTTCCTTACAAAAATTTAAGAGCTTTACTGGTTAAAGTCAGTCCCCTTTTACAAAATTGGATAGATACATAGTTAGTAGCAAGCTTATTTTTGCCGCTAAATATTATCTATCCCCGGAGTGTTAGTCCTAATCATACAGGACTTACGATATTGTCACAATATCCAGGTGGTGCCGTACACTGATTGCCGTATTATTACGTTCAATATTAGTGAGTGTACGAGCAACGGCACGGCAATAAAGGGGGAAGAAAATCTACACCCCTTTTTGCCTCAATAAAGGGGGAAGAAAATCTACACCCCTTTTTGCCTCCCCTACAAGAAAAATGTGCCAGTTGCGG
>JBCCSG010000267.1:0-10228 GCA_039200565.1 Cyanobacteria bacterium P01_D01_bin.50
ACTCAACTACGAACCCGCATTTGAATCTCTAGGTGATGACTATTATGATGAAGTCATGGCGGAGGAATTCCCCCTTCACAAACTTCGCTGGCGCAACAATGCACTTCTTCCACAGCTAGGATTGAATCCCCAAGCAGTGACTGACAAAGATTTTATTGAAGCCTTTGGTGAGTTTCATCAACGCCAACCTCTTCTAGCAATGCGTTACCACGGCTATCAATTTGGTGAATATAACCCCAGATTAGGAGATGGTAGAGGATTTCTTTATGGACAAGTACGCGGTATAGACGGCGAACTTTATGATTTTGGTACCAAGGGTTCTGGTAGAACACCTTATTCCCGTGGTGGCGATGGAATGCTTACCCTTAAAGGTGGATTTAGGGAAGTATTAGCAGCAGAAATGCTTCATCGTATGGGTGTACGCACCTCTCGCTGTTTGAGTTTAGTGGAAACGGGAATGCAATTGTGGCGAGGTGACGAACCTTCCCCGACTCGTTCATCGGTTATGGTAAGGATGAACCGTTCCCATATTCGTTTTGGGACTTTTGAACGTTTAAATTTTTTAAGGCGTTCGGATTTAACTAAAAAGCTTTTAGATCATGTAATAGAAGTTTATTATTCCCATTTAATTAGCGAACAAGAAAAGTATGCTTTATTTTATACAGAATTAGTTGAAAGAGTCGCAAAATTAGCAGCACAATGGATGGCGGCTGGCTTTTGTCATGCGGTATTAAATACTGACAATATGTCTATTACTGGGGAAAGTTTTGATTATGGTCCCTATGCATTTATTCCTACTTACGATCCGCATTTTACCGCAGCATATTTTGATTATTATAGCCGTTATTCTTACATCCATCAGCCAGATATTTGTATGTGGAATTTAGAAAAGTTGCAAGAGCCATTAAAGGCTGTAATTGATAAAGCTGACATGGATGCTGGATTAATCAAATTCGGTAAATATTTTTTAGGTAACTACCGTTTATTAATGTTGCAAAAATTAGGATTAGAGCAAGAATTATCAAAAGCAGAAACTGACGAAATATTAAAAGCAACCATTGGTTTACTCAAGCATTATCCCATTAGCTACCATGACTTTTTCGCCGACATTGCCGCAACTTTCTCTCATAAATGGCAAGATGATGCAAATTATATTCTAGAAGGTTCTGAGATTAAAAAATCTTTAGGAGTATCGGAATTATTTATCAACTGGACGGGAATTTATCATAGAATATTGAGCAATATGGCAACTGATGAAATGAATAATATCGCTCAAACTTTAAAAAAAATTAATCCCCAAACAGTAATTTTAAGACCTGTAATTGAATCCGTTTGGGAACCAATTGTTCAAGAAGATAATTGGCAACCCTTTTATGATTTACTTAAAGAAATTCAGGAATAGGGAATAGAGAATTAGGCATTGGTAAATAGTTTCAATTTATAATTCCTAACTCTTAACTCCTAACTCCTAACTCCTAACTCCTAATTCCTAACTCCTAACTCCTAACTCCCAACTCCCAACTCCTAACTCCCAACTCCTAACTCCTAACTCCTAACTCTCAACTCCCAAATCCTAACTTCATTTATAAACTTTCCCAAAACTATGATTTGGATTAATTTCAATAACTAAATCAACTGATGGAGATTCTATTAATGGCTTGATAAATAATTCTGGGTGCAGTGCCCTCCAAAAGTAATTTACAAACTCTTCAATTTGTAAGTCAGTCATTCCAGCTTTACCGCTGGCTTTCATCTGATGTTCGGCTTGTTTGCGCCATTCTAAGGAAAGACGGTAATCTGTGGGATATAAAACAATTAAACTATCCAAGTGTTGCCACAATGGTAAGTAATCATGGAGTTTATCGTTCATATCCTTGGCAAATGCTTTATCTGCTGCCGTAATAATTGGTAGTGGTGGAGTGTTAAATACTGCTGGATTTATTGGTTTAACCCCGACAAACCATCCTTCAAATAGTACGATATCAATATTTTCTGCTGTTTCTGGTAAGGTGCGATCGCCATTTCCCGCATGTAGCGATTTATCGAAACGAGGTACCGTTATAGTAGTTTGACGCTGACAAATATTATCCAAAAGATTCAAACCCAAATCAACATCATGAGTTCCCGGTGGCCCCCGCCAAATCAAACGGGGATCTTGTTGTTGTAAAATTAAACGTGCTTGGTAAGTTTTGTATAAGTCATCTATAGATAAATTTAAGGTACGATATTTTAAGTGTGACAAAATCAAATTGAGAACTTTACAAGTTGTGGTTTTACCGGTTCCTTGTCCTCCTAATATTCCCTGTATAAAAGGACGTTGATTTTCTTGATATCGCCATGCAATTTGTATTGCCAAAGGTAGCCATAAATCCCACAATGTACGAATCATTCCATTAGGTTCCATTTGTAAAGTACTTTGACATAAATCTTTAAAAGCAGGATAAATCGATCTGAGTAAATCCCAGCGTTGGTGTATAGTTTTTTCCACATTTTCCGGTGTAATACCAAAAGCTTTTGCTCGTAACTTATCTGCGATCGCCTCTGATATTAATATGCTCTGGGGTGTTGCATCTTGTATTAATCTTTCCGCGAGCATGGTAGTTGGGTTTGTGTTATGGGACATTTAAGATTATTCACTCTTTTGACACTCCTCGACCTATAAGGTTCGAGGATTTTTGGTTCGTCGAGTTTCCGTAACTGAACAGGACGCAAATCTCTCCCCAAGCGTATGAGTTCCTGTGTGCCCCACAGTACTTAAACCCAGTTGCAAGATGTTTCGTGCAGCATTAATGTCTCTGTCTTCAACATATCCACAAGTGCAAATATGAGTTCTGGTAGACAAAGACTTTTTAACAACATTTGCGCAATTAGAGCATTTTTGAGAAGTATTGTGTGGTGGTACTGCGACAATAACCTTGCCATACTTGTAGCCAAAATACTCTAACCATCTACGAAAAATTGACCATCCTACATCACTGATACTTTTGGAAAGATGACGATTTTTTACTAACCCTTTCACATTTAAGTCTTCATAAGCGACCAAATCGTTAGATTGGATTAAACGGAGCGCAACTCTCGAAAGCAAACTCTTCTCGCTGCCTACTTACTCTCAAATGTTTCCGAGCATATCGTAATCTTGCCTTTTGTGAGTAAATACAGCACTTTGCAGATTGCATGAGGTATAGCAGTATACTTTTGAATTATTGTGGTGCGGGCATCCTCCAAAGGAGAGGAGAGGGAGTAGTTTCCTGTATTGCACCCAACTGAAAACCGCTATATTAAATCGAAGGAAGAAGGTTTGAGCGGAAGGGGCGAAGTTGGCTGGAATTGAGATGGGGATTTAAACCCCAACTCATTCCCGGATCGCGTGGGGCGTATCTTACACCTTTGAGCAGTGGGGAATTAAACCCATATTTAGAGGTTAAAAATTAAAATTTTCGTTTTTAACTAATAATTTTACATACTATGTAATGAAGAACCTTCATCATTCATTAATCAATTTTTATAATAAATAATCTATCTCAAATTATTTTTATTTGAATTTATAAAAGATCAATTTTTATATTATTTAAAATGAGTATAAATCTATATGAAACATCCCTAAATCTCCTTTTTTCAACATTTTACTTCTCTGCTTAAATGATTTCATTATAGAAAAATAACTGAAAATATATTTTATTTTTTGAAAGTTTATTTTATGCGTTAAATGTATCTATTCAATCTATCTTTATGACCTTTAAAATTGTAAATCTTTAAAGGACAAGAGTCTAAGTTAAAGTTTTCAAGATAACAACACTCAAACTTATGAATAATTTAGTTCTAGGATTATTAACTAATGTCCTAGCAACCTCTCTATTGTTCGCTACAAATGTTTTGGTAGATTCTGCGTTTGCTGCTCAAGGTGTAGATGAGTCTGATAACAACCAGTCATCTGTTACTGAATCTCCTCAAACAGGAATTTTTTCTAATCTTGATAAAGCAACTGAATCTACTGAATTCGTTAACTTTAAGAGTGTTACAGATCAAAACTTGGCTCAAGAAGTTCAGGCAAAACTTACACTCAACAACCAGGCAGAAGTATCTTCTCCTGAAGCCAAAGCTGTAGTAGTTTTTTCAGACAAAACTGCTTCTGAAAATGAAACCGATCGAGCAACCCTTTCAGAGTATCCAGCAGCGGAAGATAATTTTGTTTTGGCGCAAGAGTCAGTTGTGGCAAATAACTGTTGTGTTAACCGATCAAAACCTGACTTAGAAGAAGTCAAGGAAGTACAGAGACAACTGCGCGATTTAGACAAAATCAAGCTTGACTCGTTCTATTCCTCTCCTGGTATGAGCATTTATATTCCTGTGGGATATGGTGCCGATCGGAATACAGGCTTTGTTGCAGGTGATTATCAAGAGCGTACCAGATTCACTGATTCTGATGATGGTGAAATGGTATTTGGTGTTGGCTTGGGTGATGCCAAAAAATCTGTAGGTGT
Source organism: Cyanobacteria bacterium P01_D01_bin.50 (assembly GCA_039200565.1). Classification (GTDB taxonomy): domain Bacteria; phylum Cyanobacteriota; class Cyanobacteriia; order Cyanobacteriales; family Nostocaceae; genus Rivularia. The sequence continues at coordinate 4,482 of JBCCSG010000267.1, forward strand.
TGTGTTGTCCTACACCGTTGCTAATTTTGGTGGCTCTGGAGACTTCGGAATTGGCGGTTTTAACGTCAAACTGCATCGCCAAATTAAAGATGATTTGGCTGTTGCTGTTGGTATGAATGGTTTTTTAAATATTGGTAGCTACCCCGATCCTCGTCCTACTAATGACTTTAAAAATTCTTTATACGGAGTTGTAACTAAGGTCATTCGCACCAACGAAAATATCAATAAACCTTTTAGCCGCATAGCAGTAACCGCAGGTGTTGGTAACGGACAATTCCGCACTGAGGATTCAATAAACAACGACGAAGATAACTTCAATGTTTTTGGTAATGTTGCTGTTCGCGTACATCCTCAAGCTAGCTTGATTACAGAGTGGACTGGACAAGATTTGGCAATAGGAGCTTCTATTGCACCCTTTAAAAATATTCCCTTCGTGATTACTCCCGCAGTGCGCGATATAGCAGGGCCAGGCTCTGGAGCCAATGATGGAGCCAGATTTGTCATGGGCGCTGGCTTTGGATTTAAATTTTAGGTCGAATCGTCAGCACTTAAAAAGGAGTAAAAATTATGCACACAAGCAAATTAATTGGTCTGATTGTAGGTACATCATTAGCTTTTAGTGGATTTTTAGCAGATTCCGCTAGCGCTCAATTGAATAACTCTAATACCTCTGGTAGTAATCTGACTAATATTACCGGAACCAATGTATTTACCGAAACACCTTTCTTCACACAATTTGGTGGACTAAATCCCCAGACTATTGAGACAAGTCAACAGTTAAATGAGCAACTAACAGATGCTTTAGTTAGTTGTAATAGTAGTAAGCCTTCATTTAAGGTACGTGCTTTTTTACTCGGTGATAAACCTCAGACTGCATCAAATCAAACTTCTCGCCCAGAAAAATGTGAACAATTAAACACTTTGTTGGGTGAATCTAAAACTTTTTTAGAAGAAGTTAAGCAACAAGTAGAAGCGACAAAAGCTAGCATCCCTAATCGTACCTGGTAGGTTTTGCTTCGTAAATCAAGCAAATGCAGTTTTGTGAGGAGTAATTATGTTCAAAAAGCCCCATTTTAGCGCCAGTGTCAATCTGTTAATTGGAGTTGTAGCTGGAGGAATTTTCAGCGTTTTTTCTTCACCAGTACAAGCTCAAACTCCGGTATCAGTTCAAGCACAATCTGAGGAATTTTTCGATAATAGTGGTGTCTTCTTTACTACCGATACCATAGTACAATTTCAATTTGTTCGCTCTTACGGTGCTTATCAATCTGTATTCGGTGTTAGAAATGAAACTACCGGAGAAGAATTCGATCTGATTGGGGAAGCTAAACCTTCTGATTTAAGCATGTCTGATTATGAGCAGACTTTAAACCAGCCCTCTGATGGTTTAACTGACAATCCTAATGACTTCCAAGGAACTTTAGGAAATGCAGTACCTCTACCTGGAACCGCACAATTCCGCTTCAAGGCTGGCAATAGATACAGCTTTTACTTGAAGTCTCAGTTTAGAGGAAGAAATGTAGGTGTTGTATACTCTACCGATGTGAAAAATCCTGCTGGGAACCGACAAGCAAAATTTGTCGGTGGTTTCTCTGCATTAGCTAATGGTGGTGCTCTTATTCGCTGGGATGATACTAACTCTCAAATTCCCAGAGTGAATCAAAACGACAATGATTTTGATGATTTCATTATCCGGGCTGGTGGTCATGAAAAATGCCTAGATAAATAATCTGTTACATCCCTCTTGGTAATATTTAGAACTAGTGATTACTACGCTCTGGACTTAGTTTTCAGTAATAGCAATAGTTAAGGGCTCCTATAAGAATTTTTTAGGACAAAAAAATTCTCATGGGTACGAGTCATATTCTATGAAGTTATTTGCCATGTCTTTATCAAAAGACGTGGCAATTTTGTATTGATTCTTGATTTTTGATAATCTTAGTACTCGACTACATTAATTTTAATTTATTTATTTTACCCGAAATTGTGTAGAGACGTAGCAATGCTACGTCTCTACATAGTTACCGAAAAAACAAACCACTCAAAACTTACGGAACACACTACTACTAGTTAAAATCCTCACTACAAACCAATCCAAAATTCAAAATCGAATGACTCATCACATTCTCAAAGCTACAAAAGAAACGGTGCATCTTGGGGGCTTCTCGCATTTACTCGAACCAGCCTTAACCGTAAAGTCAGACGATACAGTTGATGTCGAAACTTACACGGGTTTCCATGTTTGTGGCAAAGCACCAGCTGAGTTTCTTACACCAGAATTAAGGGATATTTACGAAAATCTTTCCCCAAAACGTAAAATAGCACAAGGCGTGCATTTACTTACGGGACCAATTTATGTCCAAGATGCTCAACCCGGTGATATCTTGGAAGTAGTATTAAAAAAAATTACTCCCAGTTTACCCATTGGTTTTAACGTTATTCGTAAGAATTGTGGTGCCCTGCCGCAACAGTTTAATAAACCTGCTTTAAGATTTATTCCTCTCGATTTAGAAAACAATATTGCAGAATTTCCCACCCGTAGCGGTATTAAAATTCCCCTCAAACCTTTTTTCGGTATTCTCGGTGTTGCGACACCCGAAACTTCGCGAAATTCAATTCCTCCGGGAAACTACGGTGGCAATATCGATAACCGCGAATTACAAGCTGGTGCCAAAATATTTTTACCCGTTTTCGTTCCCGGTGCTTTATTTTCCATCGGTGACGGGCATTCAGCCCAAGGAGATGGCGAAGTAAATGTGACTGCAATTGAAACTTCGATGAATGGTACTATCGAACTAAAGCTGAGGAAGGATTTGCAAATTTCCACACCAATCGCGGAAACCCCCACTGATATCATCACCATGGGTTTTGCTCATACATTAGATGAAGCTTTAGAAAAAGCGTTAAAAAATATGATTGATTTTCTGGTAAGCTGCACAAAGTTATCGGCGGAAGATGCTTATGTATTATGCAGTTTAGCTGTTAGTTTTCGCATAACTCAAGCTGTCAACTTACCGCAAAAAGGCGTTCATGGAATGTTGTCAAAGTCAATATTACCAGAATTTTTTGGAATTAGAACTTAGGAGTTAAGAGTTAGGAATGAGGAATATAATAGGAATGCGCCAGTTGCGATCTTTCCTAATAACAACTAACAAATAACAAATAATAACCAACAGCTAACAAATGGAAAATTGGTTGCTTTTAGTAATTAGTGGATTAATTGCCGGTATTCTCGCCGGATTGTTAGGTATTGGTGGTGGTACAGTTTTAGTACCTTTACAATTAGCCTTTGGATACACTCCATTACAGGCTGTTGCTACTAGTAGTCTTGCAATTGTGATTACGGCGACTTCTGGAACTATCCAGAATTGGCGTATGGGTTATATCAATATTCAAAAAATTATTTTTCTGGGATTACCTGCAATAATTACAGCTTTTTTTAGTGCTGGATTAGCAAATCTTATTCCTCCCCGCAATCAGTTAATTTCCTTTGGCATTTTACTTTTATTTACTATTTACTTAGTAGAGTTACGTAAGAATTTATCAAAAAAGCAAGAAGAAGAAGAAACCGAACAAAATCAACAATCAAAATTTAGTTTTACGATTGCTCGAATTGTTACTGGAGGAACTGCTGGAATGCTTGCAGGCATTTTCGGTGTGGGTGGCGGTGTAATTATGGTACCGTTACAAATACTCTTACTAGGAGAAACTATAAAAGTTGCAATTCAAACTAGCTTAGGAGTGATTGTACTTAGCTCTATTTCCGCTGCGACTAGACATGCCTTTGCAGGTAATATTTTATTAGTTCCAGGTTTAATTTTAGGATTTGGAGGACTCTTAGGAGCACAACTGAGTACTCGTTTTTTACCTAGATTATCAGATAAAGTTGTTAGTCTCACATTTCGTACTGGACTTGCAATTTTAGCAGTTTATATTTTTTGGAAAGCAAGCAATATTTAAGATATTACAAATACATATTATCCGCACCATACTATCCTAGGTATTCTGTAATTGAGATTACAAAGAAGGAAGTACCACCGCAGGAAGAAGATTTGAGCGGTATGAGTATAAGTAAAAAATGCGCGTTGTGGGTTATTGCCCACTAAAAATAAATATTTATTTCAAGGCAGGTAGTGCGTACCCAAAGGTAGCCCGCGAGGGACTTTGAAATAATCCTTATTTCATTCATGGGGAGCATGGGAGGAACCCACGTTTTTAAACGTGGGTTCCTCTTCCTTCTTACGCGCGTGAATTGAAATTTATAATTACACTCACTTTGAATAATTCAGATTTTATTTTGTATAATATAAACCACTAACATATATTTCAATTAAATAAATTAACGACAAGCAAAGTAGGTAAATTCTATTAATTGCTTAATTTTTAACAATCTTTGCTGCAATTCATAAATATTTTGAGCTGGTGCGGAAAATTTATACACAGAAATATGGAACGTCGTGAGTTTCTTAAGTATGCTGCTGCTTCTGGGGCTATATTTAGTTTTACTAGCTGTGCCTCTAATAATAATTCTGGATTTCAAGGTGAAAGTTCGCCAATAGTATCGCCTGTGACGACGAATCAACCCTTAAAAGTAGGGTTTGTCTATGACGGGGCTGTAAGTGACTTTGGTTGGACTTATGCTCACGATTTAGGCCGTAGGGAAATGGAAGCAAGTCACATAGGGAAATTAAGGTCTACTTTTGTCGAAAATGTTAGGGAAGGTGACGATGCTCAAAGGGTAATTCGTCAATTAGCATTGGATGGAAATAAGTTGATTTTTACAACTTCATTTGGCTATATGAATCCCACATTAAAAGTAGCAAAAGATTTCCCTAATATATTTTTTGAACATTGTAGCGGATATAAACGCGCTGCAAATGTCAGTACTTATTTAGCACGTTTTGAAGAACCGCGATATTTGACAGGTATGATTGCAGGTAAGATGACAAAATCAAATATTATCGGTTACATTGCTGCTTATCCAATTCCAGAAGTCATTCGCGGCATAGGTGCATTTGCACAAGGATTAAAGTCAACTAATCCTCAAGCTAAAATTAAGGTAGTATGGGTACAAAGTTGGTATGAACCAACAAAAGAAAGAGAAGCAGCAAAAGCTTTAATAAATTTAGGTGCGGATGTATTGAGTCAACATACAAATTCGGCTGCACCTATTCAAACAGCTGCAGAAAAAGGTATTTATGTTTTTGGTTACAATACCGATATGAGTAGGTTTAGTCCCAAAGCACATTTAACTTCACCTATTAATAATTGGGGAAAATATTATACTCAAAGAGCTAATGATGTTATCAATGGTACCTGGAAATCTCAGGATGTATGGGATGGTATCGGCAAAGGTATGGTAGATTTGGCACCATTAAATCCTGTAATTCCCCAAGAGGTACAGCAATTAGTTATGGCTAAACGTCAAGAGTTTATTAATGGCAGTGCAAATCCTTTTGATGGCCCACTCAAAGATCAAACCGGAACCATAAGAGTACCCCAGGGTAAGGTACTCAGCGATAAAGAACAATTGGCTATGAATTGGTACGTTGAAGGAATAGAAGGTTCAATTCCTCAGAATAAGTAACAAGTAATAAGTAGTCTAATTGACATCTCCCAGCTTTGAAAAAACTGGGATTCTAAGCAGTTGTCACGACCTGGTCTAAAGACACACTGCGTGACGTTGTTTGCTTACGATAAGACCTTTTTAGATTACTAAAAATATCGTACCGTTTGGGGTGTGTCAA
>JBCCSG010000268.1:0-10177 GCA_039200565.1 Cyanobacteria bacterium P01_D01_bin.50
ATTACTCCCCATCTGCAATCCCAAAGGAACACTTATGCTCAACAACGGCTCACTTTGAGCATTTACAGCACTAAACTCAAACCCATCTTCAAATAAAATACTCTCAGCAGTCGTTCCCAAAAACGAGCCACCAATATCTAAAGAAGCATTTTCCCCAAATACTATTCCCGCAGGATTAATCAAAAATAAATTAGCACTACCGTTAGCTTTTATTAACCCATCAATATTAGAAATATTTCCACCCGTTACCCGATTAATTATATTAACTACATCGGTAGAATTATTGAAGGTAGCTTCACCACCCGTAGGAATAGAAAATTCTTTGAAGCTATGAAATAAATTATTCCCTTTTTGAATACCGTTAAGAATCGTAAAATTATTGCCGTTTAAATTGACAGTTGTATTGGTTGTTCCATCAGATAGTACCTCACTAGAGGCTGGTAAAGTTCCCAACGTTAATAAACCACTGATAAATCCAGATAGAAAAGCAATCCCTTTCATTATTTTTAAATTTTTTATGAACTGGATTTATCATTCCCAAATTTTGAATATAAATAACATCTTCCACCATTGATTGTCGTTAAGCCTGAATACCCGCCTTGAAATGAATTTCAAGGCTAATATATAAAGTACGTTAAAACGTACTAGAACGCTTACCTAGTCTGCCGCAATCAGACTTTTGCTATGAGACTGGGAATTCATTCCCAGACGGTTGTTGAGAATGGTGCAAGATTTCACATATAACTAACATTTTGCACTCTGAGCCAGGAATTTTAGCGTTGCTGATTTGATGTATGAAATTGATTTTTTGGATAACCAAAATTCTTGTAGAGACGCGATACTATGAGCGTCTCTACATTGGAATTCATACCTGGATTCAGCAACGCCGGAATTTTCAATCCCTGGCGGTTTAATCCTACTATTAATAATGGCTACCAGATTTCCGATGTTCTACAGCAGTTAAACCTTCATTTTCTAAAACTTCACCGTTATCAACTACGGCATAAATTAACCATCTTTCACCAGATTTAATTCGATTTTTTACGGTACATTCTAAATAAGACAATGCTTCACTAAGAACAAGACAACCATTCTCAGCAGTTTTGGTAGAAAGATTCACAAATGGATTATCTCCCAAGGTACTGTGACGAGAAAAATAACGACGCACATTTCTACCTTCTTTGAGGATATTTAGCACAAATTTATCCCCTAAATTACAGATCAAATCTGCATTTTGTTCGTCAGCAATGGCAATCATTATTCCTGGTGGATTGAAACTTGCTTGAGATACCCAAGAAGTTAAAACACCTTTGTGGGTGTCTCCATCTCGAGTTGTTACCACACACAACGAACCCACAATCCGCCCTACTGCTTGCTCGGTACGATCTATATGGGTTTCTGTGACAACTTGACGGGAGGTACGCAGTTTCTTGGCTTCCTTCAAATTTTGGGCAAATAATGCACCAGATTGAATACACTGTTTGAGAATTTTAGGTGTAGGTGTGAAACGAACTCGAATTGATTCAAACCCTAAACGATAGTTTGCATCTTTAAATTTGTTTTCTATTAAATCAACCGCTTCTCCACTCCAACCGTAGGAACCAAATACCCCTGCTAATTTGGTTTTAGCTGCTGTTGACAAAATTATTCCTAAAGCAGTTTGAATTTGAGTCGGTGCATGCCCTCCTAATGTCGGTGAACCAATAATCAATCCATCGCAAGCTTCTACAACACGGGTAATCTCCTCGGTATCTGCTGATTCGCAGTTGATGGATTCTACATTCACTCCATTTTCAGTTAAACCATTGGCGATCGCTCCTGCTAAAATTGCTGTATTTCCATAAGCTGAAGCATAAATCAAAGCAACAGTTAACTCTTGAGATTTTTGATTTTGGCACCATTGCTGGTAATCATAAGTAAATCTACTGACACTGTAGTTAACAATTGGACCATGAGCAGGAGCATAGGTTTTTGCAGGGAAAACCGCAATCTTTTCTAAAATAGCTTCAACTTGTTTGCTTTGGGGTGCGTGGAGACAGTCAAAATAATAACGACGTTCTGCGTCTAAACTTTTCCAGTCTTTATCAAATAAAGTATCTTCGCAAATATGAGCGCCAAATAATTTATCTGTATAAAGAATATTTGTAGCAGAATCATAGGTACAAAGTCCATCAGCCCAACGAGGAGTTGGTACAGTAACAAATGTGAGATCGTGTCCCCCTCCTAAATCTAGAGTATCCTCCGAGCGCACTGTTTGAATGCGCGATTCCCATTCAGGAAAAACAGCTTTGAGTGCATTAGCAGCAGGGCGAGAACAAATTAAGGTAGCGTTAGTAGCTCGAGGGAGTAATACTTCCAGAGTTGCTCTGCGATTAGGGTTAACATGACCGAGAATAATGTAATCTAGGGTAGTAAAATCTAGGTGTTCGGCTAATTCCTGGAGATAAATTTCGGTAAAAGATTCACCGGGGGGATCGATTAAGGCTGTTTTATCGGCTTGGATGAGATAGGAATTTGCTGTAGTTCCCTTTTGACGGGAATACTCAACCTCAAACTTTAATCGTTCCCAAGTTCGCGATCGCAAAACTGTGGTATCTTTGCCAATTTCAGCAATTTGAACATCTCTTTTACCCATGGGAATTAAGGTAGTAGTTGACATAGTAACCTCTTTGTAGTTTTAGCGGATGGGGAGAATTCAAAAGTCAAAAGTCAAAAGTCATTACTCATTACTCATTACTCATTACTCATTACTCAAGTACGTCCATTGTTTTCTAACAATTCGGATTTAGTTCGATAAAGATGACGCTTAGATACTGCTTGCTCTGGATTGACACCTTCAAAGGTGGGGGGTAGCCAAACTCGGAGGATTAGTAGTACTCCCAGCACTAATAAGAAGGCACAAGTAGCTAAAACTTGAATCCAATTAGTTTCTAAAACACCTTGAACGATGACTTCTCGCAATGCCGAAACGATAGAAACTTCAACAGCTACCCCGATAGATACTCGATGTTCCTGTAGGTAAATAATCAGTAGTCGGAATAACTCAACTAAAATCAGTAAAAACAGAATATCGGCAGTAACAGAATGAAACTGTAGAGGTGGAAGCAAAGAGAGAAACATATCTTTCACTTCAAGCACCATGAAGCTAAATAAACCGATACACAGGCAAATTACAATTGCGTCTTGGATAAATTCCAAACTTCGGACAACACGCTCTCGATTTATTTTATACATAGTTGATGTGGTTTCCACAGGTTTATACATAGGAGAGAGGGGGGAGATGGAAGGAGTTTTTAATTACCAATTCCCAATTACCAATTCCCAATTCCCAATTCCCAATTCCCAATTACCAATTCCCAATTCCCAATTCCCAATTACCAATTACCAATTACCAATTACCAATTACCAATTAATAATGGTTGCCTATTTTGCGGTGATGCACGGCGGTTAAGGCGTTTACTTGAGAAACTCGTCCAGTTTGAACGGTGCTGTAAATCACCCAATGATCTCCGCAATCCATGCGGGTGGTGATTTCACATTCCATATAAGCCAGAGTTTCTGCTAAAATCGGAGATTCATTAGTGGCAGCAGGATATGTTTTCACTCCTGCAAATCGATCTGCACCAGGAGCAAAACGCTTGAGGAAATGCTTCATTAATCCTTGATATTTACCTTCTTCTAAAACGTTCAACACAAAGCGATCGCCAACCTGCATTATTGATTCAATTGCTCTGTCTTTAGCAACTGCGATCGCAACTCCTAATGGATTAACACTCGCTTGTGTCACCCAAGAAGCCAGCATTGCGCTTTGAACTTCTCCTTTCTTGGCGGTGATAATATAAAGTCCGGTACTAATCCTTCCTAATGATTTTTCTAGCTCGTTGTCAATGGATTTGATTTGTTTTATAGTGCGATCGCGATTCAACCATTGTCCCAAATCCGTTCCTGCTTCATCGCAAAGTTGTTCTGTGGCTTTGGTGGGAGTTTCTTTAACTAAAATCGGGGTAAAGGCTTCAGTTAATCCCAATTCTTGAAACTTATTACGTAAGGGATAAATGGGTTCATCTTCTCCTCCTCCCGACTCTAATAAACCAATTGCTTGTTTATTATGAGCAGTAGCTAAGATAGTATTTAAAGCTGTTTGAGCAACATCATTAGATTGCGGAGGCATTCCAATTACTAAACCAGCGGCTTGGGAAACTATTTCTCGGATTTCTTGAAGCTCGGTATCGTTAATATCTACTAACTCTACCACTACATCTGTTTTGTCACTTCCACGAGCTACGGCTCTGACTAATTCTTCGCTATAACCGTAATCTTCAACGTAAAATAAAGCTACTAATTTTTCTTTTTTGCTTTGCTCTGAACTCCAATTTTGATAGTTTCCAATCCATTCGGAAATATGGTGTTTTAATAAAGGTCCATGTCCCGTTGCAACTGTCCCAATTTCTAATTTTTTAATCCGCTTTAAAGCCGATAATACAGACCGCGCATTCGGTCCCATCAGACAGTCATAGTAATATTTAAAATCTTCCTCTATTCCCGTCAAATTTTCATCATAAGTGCGATCGTCACAATAATGCATTCCAAATACATCACAAGTATAAAGAGTGCTAGTTTTATGGTCGTAAGTAAAAATTGTATCGGGCCAATGTAAGTTAGGTGCAGAAACAAATTCTAATTCATGTCCGTCACCTAAATCTAGCTTCTGTCCGCTTTTCACCACCATTGAATTAAAAGGCTGGTGAACCATATTTTCTAAAAATTGAATCGCTACCTTAGCGCCGACAACGGTAATATCAGGAGCTAATTCCAAAATATTTTTAACCAACCCACTATGATCTGGTTCGGTATGACTAATAATCAAATAATCGATCTTCGGAACATCAATTAATCCTGTAATTATAGACATATACAACTCCTCAAACTTACGATGAGAAGTGTCAACTAAAGCAATTTTTTCACCCTCAATTAAGAAAGAATTATAAGTTGTTCCATTCTGCAAATCAAACTCGACATCAAAACGTTCTCTATCCCAATCGAGACAGCGAATAGCAGTAGTTTGAGGAGCAATTTCTACAGTTTCAACTGTTAAACGTCCTGGTTTGGGTATAACTTGAGTAGACTGTGTTAGTTGAACCATTATTCTTATCCAAAAATATATTTTTTGCGGTGGTGTTATTAATTATTATTTTGACCTGAAATTTTTATTTCGTAAAATGTCAATTTGTAAAGTCATGAATAAGTTTAACTTATAAAAGAATATCAAAAAAATAAGTTTGGATTAATCAGCTATCGACTTACTAACCCTTGCTGAAAAAAGCAGTTGCAACAAAAATGTAAATACAAGACTATAGTGAGAGCCAAATCTTGCTCATTTATGATAAAGAAAATACTCTTTATGGCATATGAAAAAAGATTCATCAACAGATCAAATTGTTCTCAATACCGAAATTGCTCGAAATGCGATGGCGCAATATAATTTGAATTTAGTAAAACTAGAATTTATCAAGCATCTAGAAAATACAACGTTTAAATTATCTACCGAACAAGGAAATTTCTTACTTCGGGTACCCAAGCGGATTTCACAATACTGTTCAAGATATAGAATCTGAAGCGAAAATAATCGAATATTTGAGTGGTTCCAATAATTACCAATATCAAAAACCAATTCGCAATAGTTATCATAGCTTTGTCTCTATGGTTGAAGCTTCAGGGATTTCTAAACCTGTTTCAATACTTTCATGGATTGATTCGCCAATTATTGGACATCAAGTTGATAATTTAAGCTTATTTGAGAAACTTGGTAAGTTAATTGCTCATATTCACAATCAACTTGCTCAATGGCAAAAGCCCATTAATTTTCACCGCCCAATGCTTGATGCTGATGGTTTGATTGGGAAAAATGGGGCTTTGGGATATGGAATTTCTGGTTATAGATATTTCGATGGGGAAACAGTAAATTTATTTGAGTCAGTTTATCAACGTTTAATTGATTTTGAAACTGTAGCTGGGAAGGAAAAAAATATTTTCAGCATCATTCACGGTGACTTGCATTTAAATAACGTTATTTATCATCAAAATACTTTAATCCCTATCGATTTTGATGATTCCGGTTATGGGTATTATATTTACGATTTAGCGGTAATTTTAGCGAATTATTGGGGAATTCTAGAGTATTCCGAAATTAAAACCAAATTACTCCAAGGATATAGAAAGATTGCAGAATTTTCAATTGAAATAGAAAATAAACTTTCGTTATTTATCGCAGCTAGATATATTTTTATTGCGCTTTATCTTGCGGGTAAATCTGAGAAAGAATCAACTTTTAAGCAAACTGCGTTGGAATATATACCGTCTTATATTGAGAAGTTGAAAGATATAATCGCTTATATATGAGGGTTTTCATAAGTCTAAAATGAAAGAATATTACAAGGAAGACTTGGCATATATTCACGATATCGGTTTCAGCGATTACTGTCTCAAATCAGCACCAAGCATTTTAGAAATCTTGCAAAAAAACAATATAAATACAGGTTTAGTAGTAGATTTGGGTTGCGGCAGCGGATTATGGGTACAACAACTTGTGAAATCAGGTTACCGCGCCATTGGAGTTGATATTTCCCAGTCATTCATTGATATTGCACGTAAAAGATTACCGGAAGCTGAATTTCGTGTAGATTCCCTCTTCAGTGCAGAAATTCCACCTTGCAATGCTGTTACCTCTATAGGTGAATGTTTTAATTATCTGTTTGATTCAGAAAACGATAATCAAAAATTGGTTGAATTATTCCGTCGTATATATAAAGCCTTAATCCCTGGTGGTGTTTTCCTGTTCGATATTGCCACACCAGGGCAAGTGAGTGGAGGAATTACAACCAAAGGGTTTACAGAGGGAGAAGATTGGATAAGCTGTTGTGCATTTTTAATGCACAATACTCTTGTCAAAAGTCAAAAGTCCGGCATTCAAAAGTAAAGATAGTTTGAGGCATCATTATCAAATAGAATAATATACAATTTAGATGCGTAGCAGCTTAGTGCTAGTTGAGAAAGAGGAAAAACAGGAAATACTAACTCGTCGGATTATCACTTTTCCTCAGCTAGGAGAATACTACAGACGAGACGAGGAAATACATTATCAGCGATTATATAAAACAACCGACATTAAACAAGCACTCGATCGAATTGGTTTCCAAGTTGAGATTTTAAACGGTTATGGTAAATTTAATTTACCGCCAAATCATGCAGCTTTTATTGCAGTAAAAACAATATAATATGCCATTCGCTACTTGCATAATTATCTAAAATATGAATCACCATCCATAAACATTCTCATGGTAGCGTTTAATTGCGATCGCGTATATCTTAAAAACTGGCTGTTTTTTTAGCTTACACATGAACCCGACAACATTTTCACCCCAAGAAGTTCTCAAACAACTAGAATGGCGCTACGCGACTAAGCAATTCGATCCCACTAAAAAGATTCCAGAAGACGTTTGGAAGGTATTAGAACAAAGTTTGGTACTTTCACCTTCATCATTTGGGCTACAACCTTGGAAATTCTTTGTAATTCGCAATCCAGACATTCGCAATCAACTTGTAGAACATTCTTGGGGACAAAAACAGGTTGTGGATGCTTCCCATTTGGTAGTTTTGGCTATTAAAAAAGATGTCAGCACTGAATATGTTGATTCTTACCTCCAGCGTATGTCAGAAGTCCAAAATGTTCCTGTAGAAAACTTACAAAAGCTTGGGGATATGGTAAAAGGTTTCGTGACAAAACCAGTTGATGCTAAAGATACATGGTCCACGAAACAAGTTTACATTGCTTTAGGATTTTTCATGACTTGTGCGGCAATGTTGGAAATCGATACTTGCCCAATGGAAGGTTTTGTCCCCGATAAATATGATGAAATTTTGGGATTAACAGAAAAAGGATACCATGCGGCATTAGTTTGTCCGGCTGGATACCGAGATCAGAGTGATAAATATGCTACAAGAGCTAAAGTTCGCTTCAAAACAGAAGATATGGTGGAATATGTAGATTAAGTTTTTTGAAGATAAAACTTATACTCTTGTGGGGTGGGCATCCTTGCCCGCCTATATTCAATATTGCAATATCATATAGGAATCCGGTTTGATTTTTGGAAGGCGCAGCGTGGCGAAGCCATAATTATTTGTGTAGGCAGGCAATCTTGCGCTTAGGCAAGAGTAGGATAGAGAATTACGAACTACTGAATTTTTTTCAATTTTTAAGTAGGATTCCTATATATGTAAAGCTTATGTAAATCAAAACTTAAGCACAAGTTAAAAAATAGCAAAGTTATGCTGTAGCCGAGGAAACATAGGAAATATATTCAAAACACTTTTAAACAAAGTTGAAGGAGAATCATATGGTTACAGCAAGCAGGCTAAAGCAAGAAGTAAAAATAGGTCAAACAAAGCTGTTGATAAATAATCAATGGGTAGAAAGTGTCAGCGGTAAAAAGTTTGAAACGATTAATCCTGCCACAGGTGAAGTGATTTGCTCCCTTTCAGAAGCAGATGCAGCAGATGTAGATAAAGCTGTAGAAGCTGCTAAACAGGCTTTTGGGGGAGAGTGGCGCAAAATGTCTGCTACTCGTCGCGGCGAGTTACTTTACAAATTAGCTGATTTAATTGAGCAAAATATTGATGATTTAGCGCGTCTGGAAACTTTAGATAATGGTAAACCCGTTACAAGTTCCTATGGCGATTTAAATTTAGTTATTCGCTGTTATCGCTACTATGCAGGTTGGGCAGATAAAGTTCAAGGTAAAACTATTCCTATAAATGGTGATTATTTCTGCTACACTCGTCACGAACCTGTAGGTGTAATTGGTCAAATTATCCCTTGGAATTTCCCGTTGTTGATGCAAGCGTGGAAATTAGCACCGGCTTTAGCAACTGGTAATGTGGTGGTAATGAAAACTGCCGAACAAACCCCTCTATCAGCTTTGCGGATTGGTGAATTAATTATCGAAGCTGGTTTTCCACCTGGTGTTGTAAATATTCTATCAGGATATGGACCCACAGCAGGTGCGGCGATCGCCTCTCATATGGATGTTGACAAATTGGCATTTACAGGTTCTACCGAGGTTGGACATTTAGTGATGGAAGCTGCAGCTAAAAGCAACCTCAAGCGGGTAACCTTGGAACTTGGCGGTAAAAGTCCTAATATAGTTTTTGCTGATGCAGATATGGATGCAGCTATTGAAGGTGCCCACCACGGCTTATTCTTCAACCAAGGGCAATGTTGTAATGCCGGCTCGCGGGTATTTGTAGAAGAAAAATGCTATGACGAATTCGTCGCTAAGAGTGTAGAAAAAGCCAGAAACCGTTTAGTTGGTGACCCTTTTGATTCTAACACTCAGCAGGGAGCGCAGATAGACAAAGACCAATTCGATAAGATAATGAGTTACATCGAATCGGGTATACGCTCAGGTGCAAGTATGAAATGTGGCGGTCATCGCGTAGGTGACAAAGGTTTCTTTATCGAGCCTACGGTATTTGCAGATGTCAAAAACGACATGAAGATTGCTCAAGAGGAAATTTTTGGTCCGGTGATGACCATTATTAAATTCAAAGACATCGACGAAGCGATTCATTTAGCTAATACTACAATGTACGGACTAGCTGCCGGAGTTTGGACGCAAGATATTAGTAAAGCACACGCTATTGCTAACAATGTCCGTGCCGGTACAGTATGGGTAAATTGCTATCATGTGTTTGATGCTGCAGCACCCTTCGGTGGATTCAAGCAATCTGGAATGGGTCGCGAACTTGGCGAATATTGTTTGGAGCATTATACCGAAGTTAAGACAGTTACCGTGAAGTTGTAGGTTGTTAGTATATTGTAGGGTGTGTTACAGCACGAATAATATTGAATTTTTACGGATATTTTGATTTTGCTGTAACGCACCATCAATTATTAAATAAAATTGGAATTTCCCGATGCATAATTCACGTCATGTTCGGTTAAAAACCGATCGTATCTAATGAGTAATAAGTAAGAAGTAATATCAATTCCGGCTGCGCCGGAATGATATAATTCCTTTGAGAATTTCAAGGGTGCAAAGCATAAAATTATGCCTAAACGCATAAATTTAGAACCTCACTTTTCGGTAATAGAGTTGTTTCACTTTTACCGTCAAGCATC